>JAVBQZ010000002.1:0-8183 GCA_031548505.1 Bdellovibrionota bacterium
TAGCTTTACCTATTTAAGTTTAAAAAAGTGTAAATAAAATAAAAATAAGAAAAATAACGAATAAAAATTTTGGAGAAAGAATAATTTCAAGAGCAATTTTTGCCGCTAAAAGAGAAAAACTGGTATCATCATTTTCTGCATTAGTAGTTTGTTTTGCAAAATCCTTACCACCCTTTTTAAATATACTATTTTGCACGTTATCATACGGTGACTTTGTACTTCCATCAACTGACGACTTAGAATCGATTTTATTATCAACTACCTCAGAGCTAGTTTTCTTATTTTGATATGCATTTTGTGCAGTATCAAGTTGAATTCCTGAAACTAAATTGTTAAATACATTATCACCCATAAAATTTGATAAAAATTTTTAAGTACTAAAGGTTTGCGCTCACACCCAATATAAACTTAAAAGCATCCTGATCCTTATTATTACCATCGAGCGTATAATATGAAAAGGCACCTTGCAATTTTAGATTATGCCCTAAAATATATCTGTTTATCGCAGCAGAATATTCATAACTTTCGCTACTTGGATTCAGACCAAATTTTTTATCAAGCGCCACACCCGAAAAACGTAAAACGCCCTCATAAGTTTTTGGAACAAAAAAGTATCCGGTCTGAATATAATAACCATAGTTATCTGAACTATGATATTTATCTGAATCTAGATAAGTAAGGAAACCTTCCATTTGTAATGAAAAGCCAGAGCTTTTAAGAGCAAAATCCAAGCCAACGTCATAAGCATCCTCGTTTGTATAAACTTTATTATACAAAGCACTCAATCCCGCTGTCCAAGCGATTCCGGTTGTATACTTTACATCTCCCTCAGTAGTTCTATCAAAACCGTTCGCGGCATAATTGATATTAGCTGCTGTTGCAACACTGGTATTTCTATCTCCACTTTCTGCATCATTGAATACTCCAAATGACGTAGTCAAAACGTTATTATCGACAGTTATGTTATAATATCCGGTCGCGCCAGCATCGGTTGATGGAATATACTTATATAATTCACCAAAAACCTGATAAGCCAGCGGGCGTGTGATAAATTGTAACTTTGTCATTCCTGCAGGCTGTACAATACCAAATTGTAATTTCTGACGCCCCAAACGAAATTGAAAATTCTCTTCTACATTATATTGAATCCACGCCTCTGATAAACTTGCCGACTCATCACGGTTTCCCTTCCCTTTACCAAAAATAGCACGTGCATCATCATTATCAAATGCAGTTAAATTCGTACCTGCAAATTTATATTGTAAATAATAAGACACTTTTTTATTTAATATGTTACCTAGAAATGTTAGTCGTTCACGATATGGATCAAAGGAATTCATCTCACCGCCGTGATTACTACGTGTTGTGTAAGAATATGAAACATTTATTTCGGTATTTATTTTTACATCAAATCCTGCCTCCGGAACTTCAATTTTTAGCCCGTTACTATATGTGATTCGTGCACCTTCAACTGCATTAGCATTTACTGCAAATAACCATATTAACAAAAAGGTTGATAAAAATTTAATTGATTTCATATTTTTTAGAGAACAATAGATAATAAATACAACAGTTTCAATTATATACTCATGCTCCATGAGTTTTCCCCTTTTCTTAGAACTCTTTAGGAGCATGAGTATGCGGAGCGCTAGCGGAGCCATATACAAATATACTCCTGTTTATAATAACAATATCATCGCAAAGCGATAACCAAACAAAAAAAATGTTTGTAAAAACTGCAAATGTTTTTCAGGAAAACTCAAGTAACGGGAGTATATAATGACAAAATTCTATGCATTAAGCACAAATATTATATCGCGCAATAATTTTAATTTATTGTCATTAGGCACTTTGCATCAAACTTACATAGTTAATCTTTCCACTCCCCATTAATGGCAATTCAGGGATATAACGGATATCTTTCGGAATACTCAACTCGCTTAAACCTTGTTGTTTAAAACATGCAATAACTTGTTCTTTCACTGTATCTTGATTCATTGCATCTATATTAGTCGTCCATAGAATTAATTTTTCACCTTTCTTCTCATCCGGAACTGCAACAACTGCAGAACGAAATTCAGGCCATAATTTTGCAATTTGCGCTTCCACCGCAGATAATGAAACCATCTCACCTGCAATTTTTGAAAAACGTTTCGCACGCCCTTTTATATGAACAAAACCTTCATCATCAACTTCTACAATATCGCCAGTATCATACCAACCGCCCTCTAAAGGTTGTATTTCACCTGGTTTATCGATATTAATATAACCAAGCATTATATTCGGGCCATGAACAAACAAACGCTTACCATCTGTAATACCTTCAACATCTTTAAGTTTATAATTCATACCATTTATAAACTGCCCGACAGTTTCACGTTTGTTGTATAATGGGGTATTTACTGCAAGTATCGGCGATGCCTCTGTCGCACCATAACCTTCAAGAATTCGGACACCAAATTTTTCTGCCCAAATTTCTCTTGTGCTTAATTTCAGTTTTTCTGCCCCTGCAATAGCATAGCGTAGGCTATAGAAATCATATGGGTGTGCTATCTTCGCATAACCTGCAAAAAACGTATCGGTTCCAAATAAAATTGTTGCATTAATATCATAAGCAAGTTCAGAAATTATTCTATAATGAAGCGGCGACGGATATAAAAATGATGGTATTCCAAAATAAAGTGGTAGAAACGTCCCAGCTGTCAAACCAAAGGAATGGAATATTGGCAAAATATTTAAAACTTTATCGTTTGGCGAAGTATCTATGCGCGTAATAATTTGATGAGTATTCGTAACAATATTTTTATGACTTAGTACGACTGCTTTAGGTGTTCCCTCAGAACCAGATGTAAAAAGCACTACTGCCGGTTCAGTTGCTTTAGTCGGTTTATAACATTGTCTAAAAAATAACGTTTTAAAAATAGCAACTAATTTATCATTCCACCAAATCTCATTTTTAAAATCCTCTAAATAAATAATAGATATGCCGGCATTTTCTAACTTCTCAATATAATTATCCAAGCGCATGCGGCGAATAAATATTTTTGAAGTCACAACATGTTTCAACTGGCATACTTCTGTCGTTGCCATAAAATCTTTAATACCCATTGAAAAATTTAACATCGCAGGAACTTTTTTTACACAAATCAATGCGAAAAATGATATTAAAGATGGAATTGCATTAGGCATCATCAATCCAACATATTTTTGCTGTTGAAAACTGTGCATTCTTTTTTCTAAAACTTTTGCAAAAGCAAATGCGCTCACCATCAATCGAAAATAAGAAATCGGTTTTCTCGTAATATCCTCTACAATAGGAGTTTTAAATCCATATTTTTTCGCTGATTTCTTCAAATTCTCAAATAAATCACGGTTTGTATTTTGAGCTTGATATTTCATATCCGATAAAATTTTATACATTTCATCGGTAAGAGCAGTACGACGTTTACGTCCAGTAATATCTGCCGGAACAGTTAATTTCGTCGGTGGTAAAATTTTTACTATGATTTTTGCACGTGGCACACGACGAATCTTTGATGAAAAATATGAGAATATTGAATATTCTGCACCTTCAATACAAACTGGTAAAATATCAGCCTGCGTTTTATCAGCAATAATACTTGGCCCAGGATAAATTTTCATCAGCGAACCAGTTGTCGTAATTCGCCCTTCTGGAAAAATAACCAAACGATTTCCAAGCCGGACTTGTTGAATCAGCGATTTAGCTGCCATCGGATTTGTTGGATCAATCGGGAAAGCTTTTACAAAATGTAAAAACGGCTTAACCCAAAATTTGTTTGCTATATTAGTGTTGATTGCAAACATAGGCTTTTCAGGCAGAAAAACTGCTAGAATCGCAGGATCAAGAAATGAGACATGATTTGCAATAATCACAGCAGAACATCCGATTTTTTTATAATTCTCCAAACCTTTGACTTCTATATTATAAATAGATTGTAATACAATTTTTCCAATTTCGCGTAAAATATGATCCGGCAAAATTGCACAAATATAAATAGCAACAATGGTATTCGCGATTGCTATAAGCAAAAATATGTTTTCGATACCTAAACCGAGATATAAAACCAAGGTTGAAACTGCACTGCCCAAAAACATAAATAAGGAATTTACAATATTATTTACAGCAATTGTGCGTGCACGATTTTTATCACTAGATGATGATTGCAAAATTGTTTGAAGCGGCACAACGAAAATCCCACCAAAAATAGATAATAAGAAAATGCTAATACTTAAGCGTACACCGGAAAAGCTAGATATAAATTGTATTAATGATTGTTCAGATACTGCAAGATGAGAAAAATCACTGAATGCAATATCGGCAATAAAAATCGTCATTAAAATTGCCGTAAAAGGTACATATTTGCTGGTTATTTCACCACGCACTAGAAAATTGCAAAGAATGGAACCAATACCAATTCCAAGTGAAAAAACTACTAATAAAAATGTGTAAACATTTACAGAACCATAAACTGATTCTTTTACAAACATTGGAAGCTGAGACATTATAACTGATCCCAACAACCAAAACCAAGAAATACCTAAAATTGAAAGCAAAATTGTCCTGCTTGCTTTTACATGGCGCACAATATTTGTAGTTGCACGAAAAATATTATAATCAATTTTAACCTGTGAATTACCTGGTGAAGTTTTTGCCATTAAGAGAGAAGCACAAAAACCTAGTAATGACATTAGAAGTAAAAGTACACCTGCAAACCAAGGGGTAGAGCATAACAATAAAATATTATTTACTAGCAAACTCAATACTGTAGTTTCACTAACTGCCTGCGTTGTAGAAATAAGATCACTTCCTGCAACTCCCCCAACAATTCCACCTAAAATCATTCCCAATAAAATACCTATAAATGTTCCCGCTTCGATTAGACCATTTGCTGAAACCAAATTTTTCTTTGAAACAAATTCTGGCAAAACAGAATATTTTAGGGGACCAAAAAAAGCAGATTGGGTACCCATTAAAAATAGAACTATAAGTATAAAAATTATCCAAAATAAATAAGATAAATTAGCACCAAAACCAGTATCACCAACACTGAAAATACATAAATGATATAATCCAAACGCGCCGAGAAATAATATAATAATTTCAGCAAACTTAATCCATTTAATTAAAGTTGTTTTACTATATTTATCAGCAATTTGCCCAGCAGTTGAAGAAAACAAAAAGAATGGCAACATCATAAGCGCAATAGCAATTCCGGGAATAATTTGGTTTAACCCAGACGGCAATGCATCACGTCCAACACCGAAGGTAACAAAAGCCACAATTGTAGCTTTAAAAAAGTTATCATTAAATGCACCGAAAAACTGTGCTAGAAACAGTGCTAGGTAATTTTTATTTTTGAATAAAGAGAACATAATTAAAAATATATTTTTATTTAAGATCAATATTAGGGGATAGTAAATAATTGGCAAGTTATCGTATATGTAGCCATTCTTCTTGAGTTTTTCGCTATTTTTAGCCCTTTTTGGAGTATGAGTATATAGAAAAACAATTTATACTCATGCTCATTGAGAATTCAAATATTTTAAACCTCTTTTGGAACATGAGTATAGCGAAGCGATAACCAAACAAGAAAAATGTTTGTAAAATTTACAATGCCTTTTGAGGAAAACTCAAGTAACAGGAGTGTATTACATCAAAAAGTAGCCTAATGTTACATTATTCCAATTATTGCGTATAACCCCCAACAGATACTTTGGGGAATGTCCTCAAAAGGTTTAATGGACACACTTTAACCGAAAGGAAGGTAACACAAATGTCCAAGTACTTTTTTGCGAGTGGGAAGGCGGTTATCGCTGTCTTCGGTGAACCGAAAATAGCGCAACGGAAAACTCGGGTAACTTGGCGTACTGTCAAGGCCGGTGGAGAAACTTTTAGCGTACAAGGCGGTACGCTCACTGCCAACACGGATGACGATTTCATTGTCATTCCATTGAAAGAGGACGGCACTCTCGA
The DNA here is from genome assembly GCA_031548505.1 of Bdellovibrionota bacterium. Classification (GTDB taxonomy): domain Bacteria; phylum Bdellovibrionota_C; class UBA2361; order SZUA-149; family JAITKM01; genus JAITKM01. Next base: position 5,996 of record JAVBQZ010000002.1, read on the forward strand.
CACGACGAAGGAATATCCCTGCAAAAAGGATATTTTCGTCAAGACGTGGACGGCGACCGAAACCAATGGAGTCTTCAAACGTTCGGCACTCAATCGCGTCATCCAGGTTCCGCAGGGAAACACTGTTACCCTGAAAACCCTCGAAGGCGACGAAACGATTACGCATCCGGACTGGATTGCCATCGGCAGTGAAGACGAAGTTTACTCCAACGGGGATGATTGGGTTAAGCAAAATCTTGAATTTTGCTAGCTCGGATGCGCTCTCGACGGCAGTTACTCCTAAAAAAATGTTTTGGGAGTAACTTTTACCTTAATTTTAGGTTTTTAGTAGGACATTCTTCCAAAACATTTTTCACCTCTTATTTATTCTTTGGGCAGCTATCTGTTCTTTCCTCATTAACAGTTCCAGTTTTATTTTCGCTTTCACCTTTTTGTACCATTTTTTCAGCATTGGCTTTTGCGATTAAATCACGATAAATAGTCAAACGTTCTTTTATCTGCGCATCAAGACCACGATTTGTCGGTTCATAAACAATTAAATCGCCAAGTTTTTCAGGTAAATATCTTTCGGGGTAAAAACCGCCAGGATAATTATGCGGATAGTGATAACCTAGATGATTTCCCATCTGTTTCATCAAATCAGTTGGTGCATTTCTAATACGACGCGGAATTTCTAAATTTGGTTGTTCACGCACAATCTCTGCCATCGCTAACATCGCCGTATAAGATGCATTGGATTTTGCACAACACGATAAATATACCACACCTTGTGCCAGTGGAACTCTTCCTTCTGGCATACCAACACGTTGTACCGCCGCATCCACATTTATAGCAACCTCAAGCGCGCGTGGATCACAAGCGCAATCCTCGCAAGAAAAAATTATCATTCTTCGCGTTAAAAAAAGTGGATCTTCACCACCTTCAATAGCATTCATCATATAATATAACGCGGCATCCGGATCAGAACCACGCATCGATTTTATAAAGGCCGAAATATTATCATAATGATAATCGTCAGTTTGATCAAACAATTGTGGTTGACGATTAAATGAATTATCAACTGCTTCTTTAGTTATCACTTTACCACCTTCCGCACGCACGTACGCTGCTGCCCACTCCAAACTATTCAATGCTCGTCTCGCATCACCAATAGCAAACTTTGCAATTAGTTCTGCCGCATCTTCATTAAGTATCAAATTGAAATCACCTAAACCACGTTCTGTATCTTGATTTGCACGATGTAAAATTTTAACAATAACATCTTCTGTTAATGGCTCAAGCGGAAGTACTCGCATTCTACTCAATAGCGCATTTCTAATTCTAAAACTTACATTTTCTGTGGTTTGCCCAATTACTGTTAGTAGGCCAGATTCGACATGTGGTAAAAAAGCGTCTTGTTGCGATTTATTGAAACGATGTATTTCATCTACAAGTGCGAGTGTTGGTTTCCCTTCTTTTTCTAACAATTCGATTGCATTAGAAACAATTTTGCGCAGTTCAGCTACCCCATCGAGAACTCCGGATAGACGGACAAAACTATAATCACCGAGTTCAGCGATAACTTGTGCAAGCGTCGTTTTCCCTGTACCCGGAGGTCCCCAAAAAATTACAGAGGGAATTGATGCTTTAGGATCACGCAAAATTTGCCCGAATGATGATTTTGGTCCAAGCAATTTTTCTTGTCCAAGAATTTCATCCAAATTTCGCGGTCGCATTCTTTCTGCAAGTGGTGCACGGTGATTTTTTTTCATTATAGAAACTCCTCTTTGTAGACCTTAAACATTTGCTATAATGGAGTCTTGTATGATGTAGGTGAGATATTTAGAAAAAAAACACTAAAAATTTATATCTATTCTTTCATACACAGACTTCACAGATTATCTCTCTTCCGTATCAATCCGTGGACAATAAATCTCTACTTATTGTCATTTGCTATATCCTGTTTGTGCAATTTATCTATGGTAAAATCGATTGCTTCATCATCTACATCACGATATTTTTGTAGGACCTCAATTGCTTTATCATATTCATCACGTTCGTTATAATAATATGCGAGCAAACGAACTCTATCAATAACAAAGTTTTTATCGGCATCGTTTTTTAACGCAATAGCGTAATATTCTTCTGCCTTTTCAGGATTATCTAATTTTAAGTAATTATCACCAATTAAAAAATAATAAATTTTCTT
>JAVBQZ010000126.1:0-3829 GCA_031548505.1 Bdellovibrionota bacterium
CACCGCTAATTTTAGCGCCGATGTCTGGCGTTACGAATGGTGCGTTTCGTAGTTTAATATTTCGCGAGAATATATTGAATGATACGCCGCAAAATGCTGTAGGTATGATGGTTACTGAGTTTGTAAGTGTTGAAGCATTAACGCGTCAAAATAAACGTTGTATTGCCATGATGCGTTTTCTTCCGGATGAAAAGCCTATTTCAATTCAAATTTTTGGAAACGATATAGATAGAATGGTATTAGGTGCACAATTAGCGGAAGAGGCGGGGGCTGATATGCTGGATATAAATTGTGGCTGTCCTGTGCCAAAAGTTGTACGCAGGGGTGGTGGTGCAGAACTTATGCGGCGACCTGAACATTTGAAACAGTTATTAGCAGAGTTGCGTAAAGCAATAAAAATTCCTTTGGGAGTAAAAATTCGCGCGGGCTGGGATACGACACATAAAAATGCTTTTGAGATTGCACAAATTGTAGAGGGTGAGGGAGTTGATTTACTGACGGTTCATGCACGTACGCGCGCGCAGATGTATTCTGGTGAAGTTGATTATAAAATTGTTGAAGATATTTGTTCGAAAATAAAAATTCCTGTTATTGGAAGTGGTGATATTTACGATAGCATGAGCGCAAAACGTTATCTTGATATAGGCTGTCGCGGTTTAATGCTTGGGCGTGGCGTAATAAAAAATCCGTGGCTATTCCGAGAGTTATATTCTGAGTTATATGGTGCCGAAGGTGATAATTATTTCGCACGGAATCGTGAAAATTATGACGAAATAGTGCGGATCTTGCGCGAATATAGCACTCTTTTAGAGTTAGATTTACCGGAGAAAGCAATTTTAGGTCGACTAAAAATGTTAGTTGCACAAACTACGAAAGGGCAAATAGGTGGCGGTAGGTTGCGTTCCGCGTTGGCGTTAGCGAAAACGCGTGAGCAATTTTTTGAATTTTTAGATGTGACCTTATAGTAAAGGTAAATTATTTTTTTTCACAATTATTTTATAGCTAAATAATGAAGATATTTTTTAAAACCGTACTGCTACTTTTTTTAGCAATTGTTGTTATCGTTGGCGTATATTTGTTTCAGCAAGAAAATTATAAACTGCAATTAGCTGAACCAAAAGCTTTTAGCGAAACGCAAAATGCAATTCAACAAGTATTTGAAAATTTAAAAAATGATTCAAAGGTTTTTACATTATCAAATGGCCTACGTGTAGTCTATTTAAAGCGTGATACAGCGCCGGTATTTGCTGCACAAATTCATGTTAAGGTTGGAGGTGTTGATGAGGAGCCAGGGAAATCCGGTTCTGCCCACATGTTAGAGCATATGGCGTTTAAAGGGACAGAGACTATTGGTGAACAAATTGATAATGAGTTTAGCGCGATTTATAAACGCGCAGGCGCGGCTAACTTAAATGCCGGGACATCAAAAGATTATACATATTATACTGTTGGAGTGCCAACTAATGCCTTTGAACTTTGGTGTTCGCTTGAATCAGAGCGTTTAATTAAACCAGTATTTCGTCAATTTTATACAGAACGTGATGTTGTCATTGAAGAACGCAGAATGCGTGTTGATTCTAGCCCTGACGGTACCCTTTATGAGAATCTCTTGCAGATTGCATTTAAGAAGCATCCTTATAGAATCCCAACGATTGGAACACTGGATGAATTAGTAACGATTGAGCCAGTTGATGTTGAGGAGATGCATAAAAAATATTATGTGCCGAAAAACATTGTGATTGCTTTGGTTGGTGATTTAGATGAAAATTTAGTGCGTGAGAAGTTAGAGATATATTTTGGTGAAAGTCGTTTTTCGTCTTGTAAGGACGCGATATGTAAGGTTCACCTAGAAACAGTTTTTGAAAATGAGCCGGAGCAGACATCAGAACGTCGTGAAGTAATTATTTTTGATGCTCAGCCACAAATTTTAATTGGTTATCATAAACCTGTATATCCAAATAAAGATGATATAACATTTATGGTTTTACACTCTATTTTGAATGAAGGACGATCATCCATTTTTAAAAAAGAATTAGTTGAAGAAAAACAGCTTGCCCTGAATATTGGGACAGGTGAAGCGCCAGGCTCACGTTATCCTAATTTGTTTATAGTAAAAGCGTTACCTCGTATTGGCGTTGCAAATGATATTTTAATTTCAGAGATTCAAAATGTTTTTGAAAGATTAAAAAATGAAGGTATTTCATCTGGTTTATTGGATTCGGCTAAAAAGCGCGCAAAAGTAGATTTTATGAAGGTATTTGAATCCCAAGATGATCTCGCATATGTCTTAGCACAGTCAGAACTTATGTATAATAATAAGGATGAATATATTAGGCAGTATGATTTGTTAGAAAAAGTTACTGTCGATGATGTTAAAGAAATAATTGAAAAATATTTAAATATTAATCAAAGGACTGTGGTGGAAATAAAATAATGTACTTCTGTTAATAGCTTTTTAGGAAAAGCTATTAACAATGTACGGTTCACAATGCACAGTGTACAGTCGCCTCTTCCATCTTCCCCTTCACATTACTGTGTAAAACATCTGTTCTAGTAATAGAGCAATTTGCGTTATTATATGGCGCTGAAAACCTTACTTATTATTAGAATTTTCTCTAAAGTATCCCAGTGTTAGAATTAAGAAAATAATTTTAGGTTTTTATGATACGTTTCCATGCTTTTGCAGAATAACATATGCGTACAACTTTATATGAGTAGAAGGAGTAATATTATCTTCCACTAAGTCTTAAACGGTTAAGAAAGCTTAGTGGAAGATAATAAGGAAACGGTTTTCTTGTTTTTTCCAAAAAAATCCTGATAAAAGGAGAAAGATCATGATTGGAGAATGTATCATTACTGCTTTAATGCTGGCTCTGTTGATTCTGCCTTACGTTCTTTTCGCTCCTGGATGGGAGGCGAGGAAGCGGCGGGTGGAAAAACTGAAGACGAATGCGTTCTGGGAATTTCGCTCCATAGTGAAAGAACATTTGGAGCATTCCTATTGTTCGCTGGAATCGGCAAGGGATTCGGCAGCAGCGTACGTTTCGCAATTACTCAAAAACATTCCTCTCGAGATTGCTTTTAAAACTGATAACTTCGGTTTGAAGCGCATCTTGTTGGAAGACAAGTTTGACGATTACGAAGGATCGTACGAAGAATGGTTGAAAAGGTACAATTGCAAGCACGTCCAAACATGGTGTGGTTAAATTTGGTGTCGCGTATCTCGACATTTGAAATCTTAACCATGCTTCGGTACTCCAAGCTTAAAAAACTTGGAGTACCGTTTTGTTTTTCTGAAGGTTATTTCCTTATTATCTTCTAAATTTTATTTAGATGGCTGGGGTTTAAAATATTGAATCTCTTTAATAATTCCTAAAAAACATTGTTTTGCATTTATAAGTTTCACATCTACAGTGTCTGCAGCATTTATACTGCTACTATATTTAATTTCTTCTAAATCATTTACTGCCTTCTGCACATTTTCAGCCAAAATTATATTTCCTGTTTTCTGAATTAATAACTCCTTCATTTCTTTAGCAGTAAAAGTCGTCCCACTCATTAAGAATTTATCGCTTAAATATTTTGATAAAATACTAGGTAGTTTTTCGGCTTCATCTTTTGTAGATAATTTATTAATCGCGCTAATTGCCGATGAATAAGCATTCAGTTGGCGCAGTATATCCGGATTATTCTTTAATTTTCGCTTATATTTTTGTCTTGAACTTAAAGTGATTACAAGGACAATAAAGGTACTAATTATTATTAATGAAATATAAATAAATGTATTAAGGTGTTTGGGAATAAAGGTTGAAATATCATTTTGTGTATT
>JAVBQZ010000046.1:0-2879 GCA_031548505.1 Bdellovibrionota bacterium
TCTGCCACATAAAATTACTCTCTTTTTTTGTTTTTTTTGGTCTCCTCGGTCGCTTTTCGTTGGGCGGGGGGGGGGGGGGGGCCGACCGGATTATTTTAATAGGCGAAATTCTATATGCACTTTCCAAATCCTTATTTTCGAGCGCCTATGACGGTTATCTATATGACTATTTATTCGCAAAAAATAGGCATGATAAAATGCTACGAAAATTTGGAAAGGTGAATTTTTTCATTTCTTTAGGAATGTCAAGTGGCGCAATTATTTCTACCTTTCTTTATCCTAAAATAGGTTTTACGCTTTTAATTGGTTTGGAAGCGATTGTGAATACGGTAGCGCTAATTTTGGCTTTCATGCTTCCGAATATAGCGTCATTTAAAAAAACGCCATCCTCATTAAAAGAAAAATATGTGGATGCGTATCAGATTGCAAAAAAATTAATTTCAAATCCTAGCCTCTTTTCATATATACTTTACGCAGGAATGACAGTTGGAATTTCAACGCTTTTCTTGTGGAGTTTCCAACCATTGATGAAATTATCGCATGTATCGATTTATTTTTTTGGAATTGTAACTTGCATTAATAATTTTGTACGCTCACTAGCAGGTATGTTTATTGAAAAGGTTAACAAACTACTAGGTGTTAAAAAACTCGTTAGCTCAATATACAGTTCATTTATCATTTGTTTTTTTGGAATATTGACAATTATTCGCTATGAGAATCCTATTGTTTGTTTAATGGTTCTTTTTTTTATAATCATGGCAGTTTCTTTACAGTTTTTATTTAATATGACCGTGACAGTGGCTATTCACAAACACGTGACGGCTGACATCCGTTCAACTTCAGTTTCCATAAATAATATAATTGCTCGTAGTATAGGAGCGTTTTCACTATTTATTTTTAAAATTCTGTTGGATTTTTACAGTATGACTATGGTTTATTTTACGTATGGCGTCGTATTTACTTGCATTGGCGCATTAATGGTTCGAAAAATTTATCTGTTGAAAGAGGTTTAATCTAAATCACACTAGCAACCGAATAGTTTTTTTTGATTATCATCACTTTTTATCAAGTCGTAGCGCTGTTAAGAATGCTTCTTGCGGAATATTTACTGCGCCAACCTGTTTCATACGTTTTTTGCCGGCCTTTTGTTTTTCTAACAATTTTCTTTTCCGCGAAATATCGCCACCATAACATTTTGCTGTCACATTCTTACGGTACGCTTTTACAGTAGAACGTGCGATAACTTTACCACCAATCGTCGCCTGAATTGCAATTTCAAACATATGCGGATCAATTAAGTCCTTCATCGTCGCCGTTAATTTCTGCCCTTGTGTGAACGCGTTTCCTCTATAAACAATCGCGCTTAAAGCATCTACCGGTTCACCATTTATTTTAATATCCAACTTTACCAAATCCCCTTCTTGATACTCACTCATTTCATAGTCAAATGACGCATAACCTTTACTTGCACTTTTCAATTTATCATAAAAATCAATTACAATTTCATTCAGTGGAAATTCATAAACTAATTGCACACGGTTTCCTGTATAAAAATTGAACGTCTTTTGTATGCCACGTTTTTCTTCACACAATGCGAGTACCGCACCTACATATTCTTGTTGAGTGTGAATTGTTCCGGTAATCATTGGCTCTAAAATTTTACGAATTCTACCGGCATCCGGCATTTTCGCTGGATTATCTACGCGTACCTCTTCTCCATTATCCAGTATAACGCGATAAATTACAGTAGGTGAAGTCGTTACTAAATCAACATCAAATTCTTGTTCCAATCGTTCTTGCACAATTTCCATGTGCAACAACCCAAGATAGCCACAACGGAAACCAAAACCAAGCGCGACCGAATCTTCCGGTTCAAAACTTAAGGCAGCATCATTGAGCTGCAATTTTTCAAGCGCATCGCGTAAAATATGATAATCTGCAGAATCCGATGGATATAATCCGCTAAATACAAAAGGTTTTACCTCTTCAAAACCATGTAGTATTTCATCCGTTGGTCGTGCAACCTCTGTTATCGTATCACCAACTTTTGCAAAACGTACATCTTTAATTGCTGCTGCAAGATAACCAACATCGCCTGCTTCTAAAATGTTTGCTTTTTGAGGAAATGGCGAATAATACCCGAGTTCAGTGACTTCATGCTCAGAACCGCTTTGCATAAATTTAATTTTCATTCCTGGCGTAATTTTTCCATCGATTACACGCACTTGCACAATTACACCAAGATATTGGTCAAACCAACTATCAAACAATAATGCTTTCAAAGGTTTTGTCACATCACCCTGTGGCGGCGGAATAATTTCAATAATTTTTTCTAACAATTCGTCAACGCCCTCACCTGTTTTTCCACTCACACACACGGAATTTTCTGTACTCAAACCAATAATTTCTTCAATTTCCCGTTTTGCTCCTTCAACATCAGATGTTGGTAAATCAATTTTATTTAAAACTGGAATAACTTCCAAATTATTTTCTAAGGCGAGGTAAACATTAGCGACAGTTTGTGCTTGCACACCTTGAGTTGCGTCAACAACGAGAAGCGCGCCTTCACAAGCTGCGAGGGAACGTGAAACTTCATAGTGAAAATCTACGTGACCTGGAGTATCAATTAAATGGAGGCGATATGTTTGGCCATTTTTAGCTTTATAATTTAATCGTACAGAACGGGATTTTACAGTTATTCCACGCTCACGTTCGACATCCATATTATCTAAAATCTGATCGACTTTTTCACGTACACTAACTGCACTCGTAATATCAAGAATTCTATCAGCTAGCGTTGATTTACCATGATCTATATGGGCAATGATTGAAAAATTTCGGATAAATTTATTAGACACAAGAATATAAGGCCAAAAAAT
>JAVBQZ010000217.1:0-3004 GCA_031548505.1 Bdellovibrionota bacterium
ATTTCAACCAGCTAATGCAAAGGTAGTCAAAATCCGGATTATCCTAATCGGAATACCATGAAATTGCCCTGTAGTAGCGGCGAATAAAACATGGCCAACACTGAACATCAGCTCATTGCTTCTCCAATAGGTTTCATGTCCGTTTAAATAAGATTATGTTAAGGATGTTTTGCAAATATGGTTGCAAATAACCAAATAAAAAATATGCAATAGCTGATAATCAGATTGTTACGGTGGCGTTCAGATTTTGTATAATAATATCTATATTTTCGCGTTCTATATTTGGAAGTAAACGGGTAAGTTCTAACTTCCGTTACGAGTTAACATAAAAAACATGGTGAAAATTTGCTAATAGCAAATAAATACCTATTTTTGCGTTGAGTTCATCCTCCAATGGGGGAAGGAAATCGAAAAGCGGCAATCCTAAGTGATTGTCGCTTTTTGCATTAATATATATCGCCAAGTCGTCTTTTATACTTTCTCATCAATTTTTCGTAATTGCCTTTATCGCTTAGAAAATAAGCCGTAATGAGGTAATAACTTTTACTGTCTTGTCTTTTCCTTGGTTCAAGAACTACAACATAGGATTCTGTTTGATCGAATATATACGTTCTTATCCCAGAAGGGTCATTAACCGAAAATACAATTACTTTATTAGGCGTTCTCTCCGAAATATGATGCTTTACCCAATGTAGCCTTATGGATCTATTCCTGTCATATTCTCTATGTCCGTTTTTTTCGTAGTCTTTTTTTGTTAGATGATCAAATAAAACGGCCATTGTATCTTTTCCTTCTTTGGGAGTTGGGTCTACAACATTGCCACGAAATAAAACATTAGAATCTATAAAATCTCTAACAAAGATACCTTCTAAAGATTTATTTCTTGCAAATACACTAAGGCCGTCCAATTCTAAAAGACCATTGTATGTCTTTAATAGATTAAAAGCCATAACTTAAATATTTATTCTAAATATATTAAACTTAGGTGCCCATTTAGGTGTTTGGTAAGAAATATCGCATCCGCATCGTTTCTCAATTTTCTCTATTAGACGTTGCTTCGGAATGGCATTTTTATCTTCGACATTCAACTTATAAGACATTGCACCAATGAACAAATCGCACATCTGCAAGAATATAACCTCGTGAGAGCGCATGTGTTGAATCTTTTGAATAATTCCCATTTTAACATTAAGAATATTTTGAAGTTTTTGGATGCGATACGAACTCAAATCATCTTTTATGTCAACATATATGTTATAAACAGAATCAGCGTCTAACTTATGATATATAAGTTGATAATACATTTTATAATAAAATGCATCATAATCATTCTCGCATTTATTGGCAATATATCGGTGCTTATCAACAATAAGAGCTCTAAAATTAAGCTCCATTCTATCAAAGAAGAAATCGATCACATCAGAATAGAATGCATAATTCCACTGATTTAGGTTTGACCATTTAATTTCAAGCGTATTTTTATGCTTTGTTCTTAAACCCTTAAGATCTTCCTTGAAGGTTTTGACTCGATAGGTAGGTACTGAAACATAACCTAATACCATATATTGTTTTTTGTCATTTTCTAAATGACAGCTCTCGTCACAGTAATAATTATATTCCATAAAGTCAAAATTTAACGTATGCGATTCCCTTTTGCGAAAATACGCGAATAAATTGGAAATGAAAAAATATTAATCGTTTAGACTCTGCGACAAGTGGTGCAAATCCTAAAATAAAAAATCCGCAACAGCTTATAATCAAGCAATTACGGATTTTCTTGTGCCCAGAACAGGAGTCGAACCTGCACATCATTACTGATACTCGCCCCTGAAACGAGCGCGTCTACCAATTCCGCCATCTGGGCAATGAGTTTTGGTAAAACCTTTTTGATATCTCCGCGACTGCACAACAGCCGCTCAATATCTTTCAATATGTGCCCAGGACGAGACTCGAACTCACACGCCGCAACCGGCACTACCCCCTCAAAGTAGCGTGTCTACCAATTCCACCACCTGGGCAAATTTTTCAAAATTTCGGTCTTCTCTCTGTCAATCAGCACTTTAGCTCAGCATGAGGGGCAAAAAACAAGGAAACCGGATCCGAATACTCGATGTATTCTTCTCCGCATTTCCTCCACTAACCTAAAACTACTAACTACAATGAACCTAAAACTTCACTGCAAAGATAGGGAGGATTTCCGAAACTTCCAAATTTATTAAAACTTTTTAATAAATTTTTAATTTTTTTCAATAACAAAGAACTACCCGCTGGCAAAAACCATTAGAGTGGTGCAAAGGTAATCATTTTTTCTAATTCCAATCGGACGTCAACTATTTTTTCTCTATTTTTCGCATAAGCATACCCGTCATACGCTCTTCAACGTTTTTTTCACTACATTTGGGAGACTATACCCGCCCGAACCATGCTAAAACATCTATTATTAATTATAGCCTGTCTGCTTTCGTTGGGCACACTTGCAGCCAAGGAGTATGATGCCGAAATACTATTCCATTCGATCACTGCCCAGGCGTCGACCTCGAAACTGATCGTTACAGACACCACCGCCATCCGCATCAACAACCGTAAAGGCGACCATTGGGCGGACGTGGCGCTATTTTATAACCGCAAGGAGAATCTCTCCGTTGTGGCTGGATGGATCGAGGACAGTCGCGGCAACATCGTCCGCAAACTGAAGTCTTCGGACATCACCACCTCCGCCTACACCCCCCGGGCTATGTTCTACAACGACGAGTATGTAAAAACATTCTCGCTAAAGCACAACACATATCCCTATAAGGTGGTCTACGTATCGCAATCGACCAAATCCGAATTCCTCTACATCGCCCAGTGGGATCCCTCCCATCTCGATATCCCTGTGCATAAGTGCCGCATCACGGTCGAATCCGCTCCGGATTACTACGTCAATTTTACTCAGGACAACACCGCCGAACCCCAGATAACCAGAACCCAAAAGAGCACGACGCTCTCTTGGAAATCGTCATAC
>JAVBQZ010000174.1:0-6959 GCA_031548505.1 Bdellovibrionota bacterium
CTTATGGGCAGTTGGGATATGAATATTACCGGTAATGGTTCATATTTAACTGGCCGTAATACCACCAATGGTTTATGGATTTTAAAATGGTATCAAGATGCAGTGGATGGCATATTGCCAACTCCATTAATTCTATCTTTGCCTAGTTGGGTATATCGTACTGCTATGATTCTTTGGTCAGCTTGGCTCGCTTTCTCTTTCGTAAAATGGATTAAATGGGGCGCACAGGCTTATAAGAAGAATGGAATGTGGTAGTAGTTGTAGAGTACATCTGTGTAATCCGATAATAAAGTCCACGGATTACACGGATGTGCACGGAAAAAGGAGGAGAGGATACAGCTTTAATGTTTAAAATCATATAAAATTTTTAGATATGGATCCACAAATAACAAAAATTATCATCTCTGCAGTATTTGTTTTTGTAATATACCCTATAGTACAATTAGCGACAAACAAGTTAGTCATTAATGTTGCAAAATTGAATTTATACTCTGAAAATAGAGCAAAGATAATTAAGAAAATGCTTAATATTGTTATTTTATTTGTCTTAATAACAATTTTAATAAGCCTTTGGGGAGTGGAAACAAAAAATATAATTGTAGCTATCTCTTCTGTGTTTGCTGTCATTGGAGTCGCGTTTTTTGCTCAATGGTCTATTCTTAGCAATGTGACTGCAGGTATAGTAGTTTATTTTTTCTTAAATCTAAAAATAGGTGATTATATAAAGATTCTTGATAAGGACTTTCCACTAGAAGTCATGATTGTTGATATGAAGGCATTTTATATTTTTCTGGAAACAGATGAAGGTGAAAAAATTGTGTATCCTAATAACCTGATTCTTCAAAAAGGAATTTCACTCTGTAAAAAAGAAAAAGTTGATTAGATTTATGGTAGGTATAGCAGGAACTATTTCTATAAAAGGGGCACGCGAACATAATTTAGCGAATATAGATGTTAATATTCCTAAGAATAAATTGGTTGTGATTTCAGGTGTAAGTGGTAGTGGAAAATCATCGCTAGCATTCAGTACAATTTATGCAATGGCGCAACGCCAATATCTTGAAAGCATGTCAAATCATGCAAAGCAGTTTTTGGATAAACTGCAACCGCCGGATATTGATTCAATTTCCGGACTTAGTCCAGCCATCGCGATTGAGCAAAAAACATTACAGTCAAGCCCACGCTCTACAGTCGGCACCTTAACAGGTATATACGATTATTTGCGCGTATTATTTGCGCGTGCAGGTCGCCCTTATTGTGAAAAACACAAAAAATATGCTCAAAAACACACGATTGAAAGTGTTACCAAAAGTATTCTACAACTTCCTTCTAAAACAAAGTTGTCAGTCTTAATTCCAATATATGATGTTTGTACTGAAGAAAGCACTGCAAAACGCACTCAACGTTATTATGATAAGATTTTCGCGAAAATTCGCAAAGATGGTTTTGTGCGCGTACGTATCAATAAGCACATATTCTTACTTGAAGATGAGATTGATATTTTACCTGAAGATATTCAGCTTATAGAAATCGTTTTTGACCGCTTAATTATTAGAGATGATATTGCGCAACGCTTGACTGAAGCACTTGAAAAAGCAGTTGCCTTTGGACATGGTGTAGCGCGTTTGTTGATTGAATATAATAATGGTTCACAAGAAGAATGTGTGGTTAGTGAAAAATTTTCTTGTGATGAATGTCAAATTGATTTGCCCGAATTAGATCCCTCATTATTTTCATTTAATACTCCACATGGCGCTTGCCCGCGTTGTCATGGTTTAGCAACAGTAATGGAGCTAGATTTAGATTTAGTTATTCCGGATAAGACTAAGACAATTCATCAAGGCGCACTTGCTCCACTTAAATTAAACAAAAAAATGTTTGGAAAATTCCGTGGCGCAATAAAGCGTTTATGTGAGGATTATTCTCAAGACTATTCATCACATTGGGAGGATTTTCCGGAATGGTTTCAACAGGTAATTTTATACGGTGAATCTATTGAAATTAAGCATACCAAAGTAGAGAAGCGTAAACGTAAGAAAAAATTTGAAGGTTTGTTTGCGTATTTAGACAGGCGTTATCACCAAACAAAGTCTGTAAAAATGCGCCAAGCACTTGCTGAATTTATGCATGAAGGTACTTGTTCTGAATGTGCCGGCACACGTCTAAACAGTTATGCTCGTAGTGTGCGTTTTGCTGGTAAATCAATTAGTGAATTAACTTCGATTTCATTGACTGAGTTACAGCGATTTTTTGTACATGCAAAAGTTGAACCGGTCTTTGAGGAAATTGCTACACCGCTTATTAAACAAATCGTAGGTCGCCTAAACTTTTTACTAGACAATGGCGTGGCTTATTTAACTCTTAGTAGAGAAGCAGGATCGCTTTCCGGAGGTGAATCGCAGAGAATAAAATTGGCAAGTCAGCTTGGGTCAGGTTTAAGTGGTATTATATATGTTTTGGACGAGCCCAGTATTGGTTTGCACCATAAAGATATTAAGCGTCTAATAGTTAACTTACGTAGTTTGCGTGACTTAGGGAATACTGTGATTGTGGTTGAGCATGATGAGCAAATTATTAAATGTGCGGATTATGTAATCGATATAGGGCCGGCGGCTGGTGTCCACGGTGGACAAATTGTTGCACAAGGAACACCGATGGCAGTAGCAAAAGTTAAGGAATCATTAACAGGGCAATTTATTTCCGGAAACCTAAACTTAGAAATAGAGAAAAAAATTAATTTAACGTCGCCAACAGAATCAAACTCTTTGACAATTAGTGATGTAACTCAGAATAATTTGAAAAATATTTCTGTAAAGTTTCCACTTGGGCAATTAAATTGTGTTACCGGGGTTTCCGGTTCTGGAAAATCAAGTCTAGTAATGCAAACATTATACCCAGCGTTGGCGCGTGCGTTAAATAATAATTTTACTTTGAAGCAAGGTGCGTTTGGTAAGTTAATTGGCTTAGAAAACATAGATAAAGTTATTTGTATTGATCAGAAATCATTAAGTAAATCACCGCGTTCGAATCCAGCAACTTTTTCTGGAATTTTAACGCTTTTACGCGAACTTTATGCTTCATTACCAGAAGCAAAAGTGCGTGGTTGGACGGCGAGCAGATTTAGTTTTAATATTAAGGGTGGACGTTGCGAAACCTGTAAAGGTGAAGGCGCAATTCGAACTGAAATGCATTTCTTACCGGATGTTTTTATAGAATGCGCAGATTGCAAAGGTAAACGTTACAATCAAACAACCTTAGAAGTTCAGTATAAAGGATTATCAATTGCCGATGCTTTGGATTTGACAATTGAAGATGCGTTCGTAATTTTTAAAAATCATCAAGCGATTGCTAATAAACTTGAAACGCTTTGTAAGGTTGGTTTGGGTTATTTAAAATTGGGACAATCGACCGATACTTTATCCGGTGGTGAAGCCCAGCGTTTGAAATTATCCGCAGAATTGGCGAAACGGCAAACTGGGAAAACGCTTTATATTTTAGATGAGCCGACAACAGGATTGCACGCAGTAGATATCAAGCGATTGTTAGAAATTCTGCGTAAGCTTGTCTCTTTTGGTAATACAGTAATTGTTATTGAACATAATCTTGCCATAATAAATAATGCAGATTGGGTTTTAGAATTAGGTCCGGAAGGCGGAGATAAAGGAGGAAGAATCATTTCGTAATGAATGTACAATTCACATAATTATTTCAGAAGGGGTGGGGCATTGTGCATTGTAAATTGTGCATTAAAAAAAATAGTTGTCTATGGGCGATTACAGTATAAAATTCCCCGTGAGACAGAAGTAGTTTTTTAAGCTACTTCTGTCTCGACTTTTGCTGAAGTTCTTACTTTCTTAACGGAAATCTCGGTTTCCCAAACTCATATCCCATCAACGTGTTTCCATGTTGATGTAGGAATTTAAAATTTGCTCCGGTTTTTTCGTCAAAGAAAGATGCAATCGCTGCAATAGGATTCATTTTCCCATTTTTAAATGGAATAACAACTCCTGTGCTAGCATTAGGACTCTCGTAACCAGCAGAAATAGATGATGATCTACTCCTGTCATTAGAGTTGAAATCACTGCCGAAATACATATCGTTGTATCCGACTCTAGTTCCAGCAGAGATTTCCAATCCTTTCACTTTCCCTTTCCGGATGATCACGTAACCTTCACCACGCAACGAATCATTATAGAATTCATTGCAGCTTTGGTGAGGTGACATCCACTGTTGCTGTGCCATTGTTTCTTTGGTTTCCGAAAAAATCAAATAGCACAGTAACAGCAAACAAAAAACAACATGTCCCTTCATAACGCTTCCTTTCAGCACACCTTTCTCTGGGTATGTTAGGCTTGTAAACAATCCTTTGTTCACAAAAGAAAACCTACACTATAGGCATGCGTTAAAATGACTCACAATGAATTATCTTAACGCATGCCTATAAAAATTTTTATGAAGCTGACTTGAAGTTAAGGAAATATTCTGAATCTTCTACCCAATAAACAACTATATGAATGTTATAGTGAAAAGTTAATAATTGTAACAAATTGATAGGAAAGACATGAAAAGTGATAGTTTTAAAATTAACTTTTGATCATTGATTATGCTTATATTTTACGGCTTTATTGAATTTTCACTTCTTTTGAAGCATAAGTACCCTAGGATGAGGTTGTCATTATTAAGCTGAAACTATTCAATATTGTTATAGTTTAAAATTTGTTTATATTGCCCCTATCCCATAAGAACAACAATATAGCACAACTGTATTTTACAATAATTCCTTAAATATTTTTACTCCCCAACAAAATAAAATTTACAATTTTTTCTAAATCTATTTTTTGTCTTTTGCTAATAACCTTATAACGTTTTAAAGCACGTTTAGAATATTCTTCATAAATATTTTTATCTAAAAGCTGTATTATCCTGTTTTTGATTTCAGTTATGTTATATGGATCAAAATAGATTGCTGCATTTTGACATATTTCAGGTATAGAACTCGTTCCGCTTGCAGCAACAGGTACTCCAAATTGCATACTTTCTAAAGGTGGATAACCAAATCCTTCATTCAAAGAAGGGTAAATAAAAGCGTAAGCATTTTTATACAAAGATAATAAATCTCCTCTATCAACAAATTTTAAAAATTCAAACCTGCTTTTATTTTTTATTCTTTTCTCAAAAATGTTTTTATTTGTAACACCAGTCAGAATAACTTTAAAGTCAATATCTCTTCTTTGAGAAAATAATTCATCAAAAGCCCAAACTGCTCGTAAATTATTTTTTACCCATCGAGAAGAACTAGTTAAAAGAAAATAACTTTTAGGTTTAAATTTGGACTCTAGCGATGGTTCTGTAATATCAGAATCCATTGGTGGGTATAATACGGGTATATTGCAATCTACCAATTGTGGGAAAAAGGAAATTATAGAATTTTTAGAATGTTCACTATCTGTTATATATTCTGCGTTGATAACATTTGCCATTTTACTATAGAAGTGCTTGTGAACTTCTGTTCTTATCCATCTTAGAATATAATTAAATTTCTGTTTTAAAGTAGCACTATAGTAAACTTCAATATTGTCGGATGGCATTTCTAACCATCTGACTCCATGCCACGTCATTACATACCTATCAACGTAAAACTGCCATTCCTTTCTAGATTTATATAAAGGGGTATAAAATATATCTACTTGTTCTTTTTTTACAATCTCCAATGGAGAGATTTCATTTATATTGTAAATCTTTATTCCTTTTTCGAAAACTTTTGGATTTATATATAAATTTTTATTGTAAACTGCGACAATATCTTTTGTTTTTTTTGCAAGAGCAAAAAAAATCATTTCTCCATAATATCCACCGCCATGAAATTTTGCGATATTATTTGGTTGGATTGCTGTTAAATCAAATAGAATCATTTTAACCTTATTCTAAAATCGTATAAAATAATCTAAGTAACATTTTAATCTTTTTGCACAGTCCCTTTTGGTAGATGCAAATTACTTTATTCTTATTATAAGAAATAAGAGTAAGAACACATCAAGTAGGCAAGTTTGTGTCACTTGCTCTTAATATATATAATCAATTCTCTGATTTTTTAATTTTTAAAAATGATAAAATAGTTTGTTTTATTTTTCTTAAAATACAATGTGGTAATGTTTTTCGTAGTTCAGCTATAAATTTATATCTAATAGGTGTGCTTTTACATGGTGATATGTCAAAATATTTATGCCAAACCTTTCTATAGGGTACAAAATAATTATACGGTTTTAGCCAACCACTATAATGGATTATGATCGGAAATTTAATTATATTTTTCATTTCACCTATATCAATATCAAAGAATAGAGCTAGTTTCTTTAAAGAAAACTTTGAATTAGTGATCATGTAATTATATTTAGGAGATAAAAATGTTACATTATCCCGATAACAAATATTCTGTGTATGTTGATCAAGAGAAAGGGCTAAATCTTCTCTTTCATTTATTGATTCTACAAATTTTTCATGAATATTATCTTCGCGAAGCTTCTTAAGATTTAAAAGTAAAACTCCGGCATTAAAATAATTTTTCAAGTTTAATTTTTTATGCCAATTGAGTGTTAGAATAGCAGCGGTATCTTTTACTACGGCTGCATAAGTATCTTTTAGGTTTGTATTAAATAATTCCGTTAAATCGCCTTGAATAATAGTATCCGAATCTATGTACAGGACTTTATCATAATTTGATAATATATTCATAAGATCAAATTTATAAAGAGTTGCGGTAGTTATACGTAATTTAGGAATTTTCTTTATATAATCAGTGTATTTATTCTGCTCTATAGATATTACTGTAATTGTGTGTGTGTGTGGGGGGGGGGGGGGGGGGGGGGGTTTTAAATATAATTTTTTGAAATTTTTTTTTTTGGATTAGAATTAAAAAAATATAAAAAAAAGTATTTTTTTTTTTTTTTTAAAGAAAAAAG
>JAVBQZ010000006.1:0-4271 GCA_031548505.1 Bdellovibrionota bacterium
TCCATTTATTTTATTATCACTTTTAGAAATGTTTTCTTCCCCTTCTTAACCAAAAATTCTGTTTTATTTTTGTCTAATGTCTCATCAATACTAGCAACCTGTTTATTATCAATCAGAATAGCCCCAGCCTCAATAAATTCCCTAGCTTCTCGCTTTGACTTTACAATACTAGTTTTAGCTAAAAGCTCAACAACACTGGCCCCGTTTTCAATCTGAATTTCTTCAGTAGGAGCGTCAGTAGCATCTCCACCAGAAAATAATTGTTTTGCTGTTTCTTGGGCTTTCAGCGCCTCTTCTTCACCATGAATTTTTTTCGTTACCTCAAATGCCATCAGTCTTTTCGCCTTAACAATATCATCTTTGCAAAGACCAATTATCTCAATAATTGGCAATTTCGTAAAAAATCTAAGCAGTCTTTCAACGTCTTCATCAAACACATTGGAAAAATATTGGAAGCAATCAAAAACGCTCGTTTTATCGCGATTAACCCAAAGTACACCCTTTTCAGTCTTACCCATCTTAGTGCCATCCATCTTAGTTAATAGTGGACAAGACATTCCAACCATAACCGGACGTTCCTTGCCGTCTTTATTTGCCATCTTACGACTTAGTTCAACACCTGCTAAAATATTACCCCACTGGTCACTCCCACCGATTTGAAAAATACAATCATATTTATCATTCAAATATACAAAATCGTAGGCCTGCATAAGCATATAGCCCATTTCAAAAAATGTAAGCCCACCTTCTTTTAAACGATTTTTGTAACATTCTGCTGCAAGCATTTTTGCAACATTAAAATGAACGCCAACTTCACGCATAAAATCAACGTATTGTTTCGGACGAATCCAATCTGCGTTATTTACAACAATTGCCGGATTATCGCCATCAACGTCAATAAAACGATGCAAAATGCCACTTATCTCTCTTGCATTTCGATCAACTTCTTCTCTTGTTATGAGGCGTCTCATATCATTTCTAAAACTAGGATCACCAATCATAGCTGTCGCTCCCCCAAGGAGCAAAACCCCTTTATGCCCGCAATCTTGCAAAATTTTAAACATCTGCAATGCAAAGAAATGCCCAATATGTAAATCATCCGCTGTCGGATCAATACCAAGATAAAAAGTTATAGGTTTGTCGCTAAGTAATTTTTTGATTTCCTCAAGATGGCTTGTCAACATCACAAAGCCACGTTCTTCTAATATTTCAAAAGCATTATTTTTAAATTCCATCTTTGTTCCTATAATATTTATGTTTAAGTATGTACTCATTAACCATGAGCATAAATAACCTAACCCTTTATCCTCAGCAAAAGCAAAATTCTCTAAATGTTATGCCACTTTCCCAAAACGACGATTGCGTTTACTATATTCTTCCATACAACGATTAAAAATATTTTCATCAAAATCAGGCCAATATTCAGGGCAAACTATAATCTCCGTGTAAGCGAGTTGCCACAACAAGAAATTTGAAATCCGCATTTCCCCACTCGTACGAATTAATAAATCAGGATCCGGAATTTCTGTTGTCCAAAGATTTTGTGAAAATAAATCGGCATTAATATCAGCAATGGCAATTTTATTTTCCATCACTTGTTGCGCAATACTTTTTGTTGTCTGCACAATTTCATCACGCCCACCGTAACTTACTGCTAAAGTGACGTTTAACTTATCATTATGCTTTGTACTTTCTATATTCTTTTTAAGACCCAAGCGGACAGGTAATGGTAAACGGTCCAAATCACCAATCGCGCGAAGACGTACACCTTTTTCTATCAGATTATCTAACTCTTCGGTCAGCGCGCGCTGAAATAACGACATTAAAGTCGAAACCTCTGTTTTTTCTCGTTTCCAATTTTCTGTTGAAAATGCATAGAGCGTTAAATATTTTACGCCATTTTTTACGCAAGACTGAAATACTTTACGCACTGCTTCAGCACCAGCTTTATGTCCTTCCGTACGTTCTAGCCCACGCGCTTGCGCCCATCGTCCGTTGCCATCCATAATTATCGCAATGTGGGTAGGTGTCATCTCGTCAAACTTCCAAACATTCCTGTTCTTTCGCTTTAAACATTTTTTCAATCTCGCTGATTGTGTCGTCCGTCCGTTTTTGAATTTTATCCTGGAGTTTTTTTACGTCTTCATTAGCGTCACGACGATGATTTCTAACGGATACTTTCATATCTTCCGCGAGACGTGCAACCATTTTGACTAATTCCTTACGAGATTGTTCTGTAAGAGGAGGCACATTAAGGCGTACCGAACTGCCATCACGCATTGGATTCAAACCCAAATTAGACATTTGGATTGCTTTTTCAACACTTGACGTAGCGGAAGCGTCAAATACTTGAATCAAAATCTCACGCGCGCTTGGCGTTGAAAGTTGTCCAAGATGATGAAGTGGGGTTTTCGCGCCATAATAATCAACCATGATATTCTCAACTAAACCGGTAGATGCCCGCCCAGTTCTGATACCATGCAATTCTTTTTTAAATGCCGCGACAACCTTTTCACAATTTTCACAATGATTATTTATTATTGTATTTGAGTCCATATCCATAGAAGTAAGTTTATCACCCAACTACTGCAGCAACTTCAGCAGCAAAGTCAGATTCCATTTTTTCAATTCCTTCGCCAACTTCAAAACGCACAAAGCGACGCAAAACAATTTTTTCGCCAACTTTCGCGCTCAAATCATCAATTAAATTTTTAATTGATTTTTTTGCATCTGGATTCATTGCATCTTCTTGTTCTAACAAACAAACCTCAGCATAAAATTTTTCCATTTTGCCCGGTAAAATTTTATCTGCCATTTTCTGTTGTTGCGGACTTAACTGAGAAATAGCTATTTCCTTTTCTTTCTCAATCATCTCTGCTGGGATGTCTTCACGTCCTAAATATTTTGGATTTGCCCAAGCAACATGCATCGCAATTTGGCGCGCTAAAGCAGAAAAATCATCGCCTTTTGCGACAAAATCAGTTTCTGAGTTTAATTCAACCATAACACCAATTTTGCTACCAGCGTGAATGTATGAATAAATAACACCTTCGGCAGCAACTTTTCCTGCACGTTTCGTAATATTTTTAAGACCTTTCTTACGTAAAAATTCAATTGATTTTTCAATATCACCGTTTGAATCAGCAAGTGCTGCTTTACAATCCATCATTCCGGCGCCTGTTTTTTCGCGCAACTCCTTCACCATTGCGGCTGTAATTTCTGCCATAATATTTTCCTCTTAAATTTAATTTATTTTGTAATAATTCAAAGCCCTTTACCAAAAAGAGCACGAGCATCTTCTGAAACTCCTTTATCTAGAGAAAGGAGTTTCAGTTTCTTCCACCTAGGATTCAGTAGCAACTGTCTCAGCAATATTTGCAGCAGATTCTTCCGCTTGCCCAACGTTTTTCTTTCCGCGTCCACCACGTGGTCCTCGCCTTTGTGGTTTATCCTCTTTTTTATCACTTCCCTTATCCTCTTCAACTTCTTCTGCTTTATCATTAACTGCAAGTCCGCGTTCCTGCATAATTGCACGACCTTCCGCAACGGCATCACTTATTGCTTGTGTAAAGATTTCAATTGCACGTGCACCATCATCATTAGACGGGATCGGGAATTCGACTGTATTAGGATCGCAATTCGTATCAGCCAAAGCCACAATAGGAATATCCAATTTTTTCGCTTCAGCAATCGCTAAATTTTCACGTTTAATATCAATAACAAAAATTAAATCCGGAGCACGATACATATTTCTAATACCGCCCAAACTCGCTTCCAATTTTTTACGATCACGCTCCATCATTAAGCGCTCTTTTTTCGTATATTTGATACCAGCGTAAGAAGCATTTTCATCTGCTAAAGTTTGTTCCAACTTTTTCATCTGCTCAATACTTTTGCGAATGGTTTTGAAATTTGTAATCATTCCACCTAACCATCTATGATTCACATAATGCACGCCACAACGTTTCGCCTCAACTGCAACGACATCCTGCGCTTGTGTTTTTGTTCCAACGAACAAAATATTTCCACCATTTGCAGCAATATCCACGATCGCCTTACGCGCGATATTCCAACAAACTATAGAACGCGGCAAACTGATAATATGGATTTTATTTTTAATTGAATGAATAAATGGGGCCATTTTCGGATTCCAGCGACACGTTTGATGCCCGAAATGAACACCTGCTTGAAGCAATGTTTGCAAATTAATTTCTACAAGATTTCTAGCTGGAATTTCTTCAGATACTGCTGAAGAGTCAGGTTGTTTAACA
>JAVBQZ010000152.1:0-2679 GCA_031548505.1 Bdellovibrionota bacterium
ATTATCTTTACTTTGGAAAGGTATTGCAACATTTGTTTATAAAAATAAGAAATATCGTTACTTATTTGGTCCGGTTAGTATTTCTAATGATTATGACTCCACGTCACGGCAATTAATGATTTCATTTTTAAGTAAGCACAGTTTTTTACCTGCACTGGCTAAATTTATTAAACCACGTAAACCGTATAAAAATATTCATATTAAAGGAATTAGCAAAAATTTTACGGAAGTTGTGCGCGATGTGAGTGAGGTTTCAACTCTGATTGGTGAAATAGAAAAACGTGAGCGTGGAATTCCGATTTTGTTAAAACAATATTTAAAAATGGGTGGAAAGCTCTTAGGCTTTAATGTTGATCCTGATTTTGGCAATGTAGTTGATGGCTTAATTTTAGTTGATTTAGCAGTTGCCGGTGACAAATTGATGGCAAAATTTATGGGGAAGAATGAGACTGAGGAATATCAATCTTTCCATCAGTACAGGTGAATGATAAGAGGTATTTTCCCTTAACTGTTTATTATTTACTAAATTATGATTGAACGTAAGCCATTAAATTTAATTGAACGCTTATATTTTATCGAAATCATTAAGGCTGTTTGTTTAACCTTTAGCAGGCTGATAAAAAATTTCAGTATTTACTTATTGAATTGCATCGGAATTAAGACTCGCCAAAAACCTTGGGTAACTGTTGAATATCCAGACGCAATTCACGAATATTATACTCGTTTTCGAGGATGTCACCGTTTAGTATTGAAAGATAATGGTGATGTTAAGTGTACAGCATGTTTTTTATGTGCGACTATATGTCCATCAAAATGTATTTATATTGAAGCACAAGATGGGACTGATGGTGGGAAAGTTAACGGAGTATTGCGTGAACAAATTTCCTTTGAAAAATCACCAAAGCGCTATGAAATTGATACATTGTCTTGTACATATTGCGGTTTATGCGTTCAAGCATGTCCAATTGATGCGTTAAGAATGGATACAGGACTTCATGCCGAAGTATATGGCAATACTGCAAAACGTAATGCTTACGTGGATAAAAAAGAAATTTTGATGGCACGCTCTAAAGTAATGATAAAGAATAATATTGCAGAAATACAGGAACAACATTTAGCGGTAATGCGTGAGCTTGAGAGGTAATAAGGAAAATTATATGACGATACATACGCTAAAGAAAAAAGTTTCAATTGTTGTATCATCTGTACCCTTGTTTTTTAAATTATTTGTATTCACAATTATTATTTCAGCACAATCATCTTTAGCCGATTCATCCTCTTCTTCTGTTCCAAGCCTATTATCTGATAAACAGCAGTCGCTTAAAATATGTTCTTTGAATATGAATAACTTTGGAGCGAAACCGGTTGCTAGAGATAATACTAAAATAACAAAAGCTAAAAATACTAAGAAAGAAAATCAGAATACTAGTAAAAAGAAAGAATTATTTTCAGAGAAGCAAGCAGTACAATTAAAAGCATTGGTAGAACGTGTAAAAAATGTTGATTGTGATATTGTGGCGCTACAAGAAGGATATGGCAAAACAACTAATGTTGTTAAAAATAATATTGCTAAATTTGTTACGGCTTTAACTTCGGCAACAAAAATTCCATACCGTTATGAATTGGCCAGAACTAATGATAAATATATTCGTAACGCTTTTGTTTACAAGGAAAAAATTGGTATAGTTAGCTTTAAAAACCTATATCGTGCTGCTGTTCCGCGTTTAAATCCAGAATCTTCAAGCAGGCGCTTTCCTCGTGGCCCACTGGCGATGGAAGTGAATTTATCGCAGAATATTTTTGCAACTCCAAGGAAACTATACCTTTTGAATTACCATTTAAAATCAAAAGTTGGTGGTTGGAAAGATATGTCAGAACTAGATTTTGAATTAAATCGAATTGAAACAGCTGAAGCAATTAGAAATATAGCTGATGATGTAAGAAAGAATGATACTAGTAAAGTAATTATCCTTCTAGGTGATAGAAATTCTGATACTGGTTCGGCAACAGACGATGTTTTAAATGGCCGTTTATACTTAAATGATTTCAAAGATGTATGTAAAATTGAGAAAAGAGACTTGAATTCTTATTGTGCGGGATTTGAAAAACATTCTCCAATATTTATTGGAAGTATATTCAAAAAACTTGGTCCAGTTGGTTTAGCTCGAAGTTATAAATATAAAAATAAATATTATCTGTACGACGAAATTTATATTGATAATTATCATTCATATTTAGTCAAAGACGCTGGAACTTATGGGGAGTTTGGAAAAGGTAGTGATCATTTATTGACCTGGATAGAAATTAAATAAATATTCACCTATGGTTAGCAGTTATTTAATTCAAGATTTTAAATTTTTATGGCTTCAATCGTTCTAAAGAAAAAAGAATTACCACTTGTTGATTTTCAGTATGCTCAAACTTTAGGGTTAGATTCAAATGAATGGCAAAATATTTTAACTGCGCTTGGACATAATCCTAATCAATATGAATGTTTATTTTATGCAATCAACTGGACAGAAGAAAGTTCGAGTAAAACATCAAGTATAATTTTAGATATTTTACGTGCTAACCAGAAAGCGGTTTTCAATGACTCAATTTTATATTCAAAACGTAATGGAAATCGTTTTGTAGATATTGGTCAAAATCAAGCGATAACAATTTCAATTGCTGACGATG
>JAVBQZ010000099.1:0-5622 GCA_031548505.1 Bdellovibrionota bacterium
TTGGAATTGTAATCAAGGTATCAACTTCTTTTGCAAGTTGAGCTATGCCCATTTCGGCATTTGTCATCCTACGCTTGCCCTCAAAAATGAACGGTTTTGTAACAACACCAACTGTAAGAGCACCAAGTTCTTTCGCTACAGATGCAATAATCGGAGCAGCACCACTACCAGTTCCACCGCCCATCCCTGCTGTGACGAATACCATAGCAGAACCCGATAATGATTTTTTTATTTCTTCAATACTTTCCTTTGCTGCTTCTTCACCAACTGTTGGATTTGCACCAGCACCAAGCCCTTTTGTAATTTTCATGCCGATTTGAACTTTTACATCAGCAAGCGACGATTTCAATGCTTGTGCGTCAGTATTTGCCGTAATAAATTCCACACTACTTAAACCGGCATTAACCATATTATTTATCGCATTATTACCACCACCACCAACGCCAATAACCTTTATCTTAGCTCCAACTGGTTCATAAGACTCAGATAGCGTTTCGTCCTGTTCAACCGCAGATTGCTTGTCTGAAATATTCAAGACCTTTTCGTTAACATCCATTTTTACAGCAGTAGATCCAATTGTTTTTCCGTTATTAAACATAATAATCCTAATACAATGCTAAGTTCATAATAATATAACTAAAGCCTCACCATCAGCCAAGCTGACGCTTCACCTACTATAGTCTGAGTAATTTTTCCGCACAGCAAAGCTTATGCAAGCCCCAACCAGTCCAGCATCCGTGCCTTTATTTTATCAAACAACCCATTACCACTATCCAAGTTTTCCGCAGCACTGTACGACCCGGCCATATCTGATTTCGCACCAAACACGACAAGCCCAACACCAGTCGAATATTCCGGCGAATTCACAACATCAATTAAACCACCAATGCCAGTTGGAAACCCAACACGTACCGGCAAATTAAGCTGTTGCTCCGCAAATTCCGCTACCCCTTCAAGTAAAGTTCCACCACCCGTAATTACAACGCCAGCAGTTAAATAACCGCTTTCAGTTACGCGATTAATTTCTTGTTGCACAAATGCAAACAATTCCTCAATTCGCGGCTGAATAATTTCTACCAATGATTTTTTACGAATAATTTTTGGTTCACGCCCACCAGTCGATGGCACTTCAATTTCCTCGCTGTCACGAACATTGCGAACATTTGTATTCCCGTGCGCACATTTAATTTCTTCAGCAACATTTGTTGGTATTCGCAAACAAGTTGCAATATCGTTTGTCACATTATTTCCACCGATTGGAATTACGGCCGTATGAACGACTGCACCGTTTTGAAAAACTGTTATATCAGTTGTACCACCTCCGATATCAATCAACGCAACCCCCAATTCTTTTTCTTCCGCAGATAAGACTGCTTCGGCAGATGCAATTGGTTCAAGTACGATATCAAGCACATTTAGGCCAACACGATTGGCACTCTTTACGATATTTTGACAGCTTGCAATTGCCGCAGTTACAATATGGACTTTTGATTCAAGACGCACACCAGACATCCCAAGCGGCTCTTTTATTCCATCTTGATCATCAATAATAGATTCCTGCGGTAAGATGTGGATGATTTCGCGGTCGTTAGGAATTGCAATAGCACGCGCAGCATCAATCACACGCTCTATATCAGCAACCGAAACCTCACGATCACGAATCGCAATAATGCCTAAACTATTTGTACTATGAATGTGCGAACCAGCAACGCCAACAAAAACATTTGAAATCTGACAATCCGCCATTATCTCAGCATCCTCAATCGCCTTCTTCACCGATTCAGCAGTTGCTTCAATATTTACAACGACCCCCTTACGTAACCCTTTTGAATATGCAGTCCCAACGCCTATAATATCAATTTTTCCATCTGCTGTTTTTTGTCCGACAACAGCAGCAATTTTTGTCGTTCCAATATCTAGCCCGACTATGAATTCAGATTTTTTGACCACGATACTTCTCCAATAAAAGAAATTTAGTTTGATGCAAATACATTTACGTTAAACTAAAAAATTGTGCTAAAATTTAGGGCAAACCTTAAACGGTTAGACCATTTCAAGAAGATTTCAAGGAAATGGTTGAGAAAAAGTAGTTTCAACTATCTTAAATCAACCACTTTGACTAGATAAAAAATGATAGACGGGGGATGTACGTTAACGTGGACAATTATACTCATGCCCCTTGAGTTTTTCCAAAACTTTAGGCCATTTTGCATAGTATACTGACGATGAAGCCAAACACAAATACGCTCCTTTTACTTGAATTTTCCTGCATTAAGATTGTATGTTTTACAAGCATTTTGAAAAAAACAAAATGCCTGTAAAAAGAAAATACACTAGGTTAAAATTAACAGCATGTATTTGTGAATTTTCCACCTATTATGACTGAGTCATCATTTGATGATAAATTATCTGAATTTTGATTTGCTAAACCATGAGTAACAATCTCTTTAAACCCATTGGCAACGACATTTAACATGTCATGGACACGCGTAACCTTAGCCGCACTCTTCTCCATATTTGCTTCTGTTAAATAGTTCAACATGAATTCATAAAGCGAAGATAATTTTTTTGAAATATCTCCGCCCTGATTATGGTCTAAAGTATTAAGCAATTCAGAAATAATCGCTTGTGACTTCTGTATATATTTTGCAGCTTTCTGTAAATCATTTGATTCGAAACCTTCTCTTGTTAAATTTAAAAAATTTAAACAGCCGTCATACAACATAATTAACAGATGACCTCTATCTGCTGTATTAACATTAACTTCTCTGTACTGATCACGTCCATTATTCTGGTTTTTATACATAAATATTTTTGCCCTAAATAAATTTATATCATAGTTCGGTTGACTTTAGCGTATCACTGCATACGCAACTTATCGTCATGAATTTGAAATAAACTTAAATTGGGAGAAAATTTTCCTATGTATCTATGTTGGAATTTTGACATGGAAAGATTATGATGGGCGACTTCTCACATAACAACGCCTTTAGTCTCGCCCATCAATGTTTTATGCTAGTCCAGTTATAATAGCCTGAAATGGCGGCGCATACCCCTCTATTGTTTTTGTCTCATCAGAATTTAGCCAATCCGATAAACTTTGACCTGGCCCTAAATCAGTTTTACGCTGTTCATTAGTTGATAATTTATTAATTTGTTTAATTTCAACATTACGAAAACCTGCACGCAGCATCATACTTTTTATACACTCTGCCGTCGGCATAAAATAAACATTTTTCATCTGACAATATCGCTCTGTGGGAAACAATGCAATTGATTCACTGCCTTCAATCACCAAACTTTCTAAAATCAATGTCCCGCCTGCTTGCATCGCCCCGCGAATTTCCTGTAGCATTTTTAATGGATTTCTGCGGTGATAAATAATCCCCATACAAAAAACAACATCAAATACATCCTTAAAATGCGGGATATATTCAACACCTAGTAATTCGAATGCAATACGCGTATCTTGGATATATCGTTGAAATAGTTGAAATGAAAAAAATGCTTGCTCTTGTGGCTCAAAACCAACAACACATTTTGGATTATGTTCAAGCATTCTGAACATATAATAGCCGTTACTACAACCAATGTCGGCGACTATTTTATTTTGTAAAAAATCATCGGAAAAAATTCCACTTTCACCAAATAGTCTATTCCACTTCAAATTGCTTTGCCACTCTGCATCAATATAACGGCCAAAAATTGAATATGGCCCTTTACGCCAAGGTTTCAATACTTGCAAAATTTCTTCAAGAATCTGCTGTTCATCCGGCATTAAAACATTCCCGTCAAAAATAGAAATAATGCCATTAGTAATAGTTAGATTAGCAGGGTCAGCAACATTCAAACCACAATTATTATTATTTTCTCTGATTTTTTCCAATGTTGGCAACGCCTGGAACTTTGCTATTAGATCCTGCCAACACTTACGATTTAGGGATGTAAATTTTTCAGCGCGTACACTTTTAAGTTCATCAGCAATTTTTGGGAAATGTAATTTTAGAAAATCAAAATCCGTACCGATTAAAAAACCTTAATTAAACAGATATTGTGCTATAGCTTCGCTAGCTTTTGAATTGTAGAAATTTTCGCCAACATTTTCTGGAAATGTCCTAACTAAAAAACGTGAGGTAATACCTAAATTCTCATAAACCTTTCTATATTCTTCTAAAACCGCATCTACATTTTTATCCTTAAAATTTTTCGGCTTGAAATAAGCGATATTTGTTTTAATAAATCGGACAATATCAATATTCATATACGGATCATAAGGTGTTGCACCAATACCAATTGGGAACATCAAATTTGGATCCGGTTTAATAATCTTATTCGTGATAAACGCTGCACGTCCAATTTTTTCCGGATAATTCATCGCAAACGCTTGCACAAATTCACCACCTTCATAATCGCCATATAAATAAATTTCGCGACTATCTAATCCGCCTTGTCTGGTAACGTGATTAATTATTTCCAATAAACGTTTATCAGAACGCAAACCATCTAAATTAAGCGACCAATAACGTGGAAATGTTTCTAAATCAAATACAACCGTCAACGCTGCCATCTTGACTTTCTCTGCCATTGCAGAGCACATCCCATGCATCTCTTCATAATTATAATCTAAACCAGGAATACAAACTAAAAGGCGTGGCTTACGCGTAACAGAGTCTTTTTTTAATGGAATCTTAATCAAGAAACGTGTGCCTTTATAATAAAATTCTGGCGATTTTAGATGTGATGGTGGCTCAACGCCTGCTGGTGGAACTGGATCAATTCTATCTGGGTCAACCCAAGCCCCAACATACTCACGTGCAATTTGAAAATGACGCGCCGCACTACGCCCAATAAAAATATCAAAATCATATTCAAGAGTCTTTTTTGCCTGCGCCGTTCCTAAACGCGCAATCCCAGCAATTGCATAATAACGCGTATATGGTGTATCCAAGCGCGTATTTTTACTCGTTATAACATTGTAAAAAACTGCAATCGCACGATTATCACCTAGTGAACCCAAGGCTTCTATAACCTTATCACGTAATTTTGGATTAACCGCTTTCTGAAATTCAAGATAAAGAACTTTAAATGCACGCGGATTTCGCAATTTGCCAAGTAAATCTACAATTGTATATCTCATTTCAACCGTTAAATCTTTGCGCTGTAAAATTTTTGCAACTTGCTCAGCATCATTTTGCATTAAAAACTTTCTGGCTATAATTCCTGCACGTATGACATCACCTAAATTCTCCGATGTCAATTTTTGAATCAATTCTTTTGCCAAATTTGGATATACACTATCACCTTGTAGATGCGACTTGAATGCAGACCCGTATAAATAACGTGCGACCTGTGCAGGCGTTGCTTTTTCGCTGGATATAATTTCTAAGTATGCTAGTTCTGATTCTCTAGGTTGCTCATTTAGCCTAGTTCCTTCTTGTTCTATAGGTTTTGCTTTTTCTTCTTCTACCTTCTCAAAATTTTCATCTTCATTTTTTTTGGCGAGCTCCTCTTGCGCTTTCTTAACAGCTTCTTCGTCCAATTCAATTTTAAATGGTGATTTAACTTTATGTTTATCGCTCTCTTCTATTTTCTCAAGCAACTCGGCAATTTCTTTCTCAGCTG
>JAVBQZ010000056.1:0-7833 GCA_031548505.1 Bdellovibrionota bacterium
AATCGTAAATCATCCTGCAATTATACTTTTTACCCCCTTCAGCATTCATTTATTTTTCCATAGCAATTGCCATTAGGGCATATTCATTTTCAATATTTGTGGCAAATAAGCCCAAGTCGTCAGTGTTTAAGGATACAGATAATTGTGGTGACTCTGAGATTTCAGCATAGTCATAGCTTAAACCTAAGTTGAAAAATCGTTTTAATGGATGGTCTGCATATAATTTATAAGCACCTATTAATTTATTTGAAGTTGGATTAGCTTCAATGGCAATGTGTTTTTTTGCTAGGTTTTTTCTCATAGCAAATTGTAGGTTTTTAATCAATTCAATATAATCTCTGTTTATTTTATATTCTTCGCTAATAGCTCCTTGCTGTTTCACTTGAGCGCTGAAATGATAAGCTTTATAGAGACTATGAGCAATGTGGTTCTTCCGAGCAGCTTTGCATTCATCATTGTCGTTTAATCCACATCTATCCCAATAGGTTACAGGGTTGTATTTGTCGAGTTTATTGTTCTCAAAATATAGAGACGGATTATCGCCCCGCAATAACCATGATTGATAGTAAATTTCAGGTTGGATAGAATACGCTTCTATTTTTCTTATTTCTTTTATCCTCTCTTTTTTGTCATTATAGCTAATTTCTGAATAAGATAGCTGATTATTGTATATTTCATGAATAAGAGTGGAATAACGATTTTGTAATTCTAAAATTAGGGATTGAGAGGTAGATATATTATAAGTTTTGATTTGTTTGATTAACCAGGCAATGTTATCTAATAAATCTTGTTTGGAAATGATGACCTGACATTTTTTCCTATTATAATATTCATAAGGATCTATGCCTAGGACTAGACAGTGGCCTAACCTATCGCCTCTGCCGAAATGGAGGAATCTTACCGTCTCATCAATAGCACGCAATCCGTCGACAATATCTAAAAAATCTTCTCCAACATGGTAGGTGTACCCGAGATGTAAAAATGAAGAATCACCCAAGAAAAGGTCTCTAGGTTCATGGGAATATGTTTTTAAATAGCGAAATGCATGTGCAAATATTTCCGGTCGGAATCCTATTTCGGAACTGGCCGCATCTATTCCAATCAATCTTTTTTTTCTGTCGGAACTATGTCGCCGCATTAAATTGATGGCCATTGTTTGTTCTTTTATATGTAGGCGTAGTGCATGATGCCGTGGATTAATTAATGCGGTGGGTTCTGAATAGTCAAAATCTATTCCCATTTTTCTTTTAATAAAATGGAAAATATAAAAATATTGATTTTCATTTTGTTTACTATCAGAAGAGGAAAACTGATTGGATGCTACTGCTTTATCTAATTCTTCAATGAAACGCATATTTTCCTCTAATGTCTCTTTTGGGGTAATCCTTGCCTCTAGATATTTTATATGCTGACCCGCCAGTGCATTATTGATGGCTAAGTTTACCAATAGCTTGGAATAGACGGACCCTTTTCTGATAAAAAGGTCTTTTCTATTTTGATATTCCTGAAAATTTTGGAATCCGGGATGGCCATTTAATTGTACGAGTTCTTTTCTAAGTCTGTTTTTGATAATTAGGTAAGCATAGAAAAGAGCTTTAAACTGTGCTCTGGATTTATCTTCCGAGTAGATAATATGAAACATCTTGTACATCCACCAGCGTTCGCCATATAGTATGGAGTTACAATAAGAGCTTGGGTCATAATTTTTATTCGAAAAGGTTTTTTTTATGGCATAGTCTACATAGTCATTCCCGTATTTTTTACCGTACAGATGGGCTAGTATATTGCTCTCTTTTTGTAGGTCGGGAGTGTAAGATAATAGCTCTTCTTCAGATTTACATCGAAGTATGGACAGATATGGAGGTTGCTCGGATGCATTATTATGACTCTTGCTTGATTCTTTGATCACTGTTTTAAAGAGCAGTTGCCTGATTGCGGCGGCTTTGATACAAAGCATATAAAGTGGTAATTGTTGTTCACCAAACCAAGGATTGGCATCCGGCATTTTGGAATTCTTGATTTGTTGAAAATCTTCTTTTCGATCAGTTATATGGTTCATTAATGAAAGCCAGCTAAGCTCAAAATTTAGAGAGGAACCAAATAAATGGAAATGCAGGTCGGTAACACCTTTATCAAGTACAACTTTCAAAAGGTTATTGTTGGTTGATAAAGTGGGTGTCCATGAAAAATAATGTCGCTCACGTTTGCTGGCCAAATCTTTATGTGCCAAATAGGCTGTGGTGAAGATGTCTTCACCTAACTTGTAGGACAGGTCTCGCCAACGTAATAGTTGCTCAAATTCGCAAATGGGTTTCTCTTCTTGCTCCAATAATACTTTTTCGGCAAAAGATAATAAAACATAAAATACATTTTTTCTTACCGGACCATGGTCAATATGTTCATCGGATGAGTGGCTCCAATTTTTGTCCACAATGTCAAAGATGCATTTCAGTTCATCTTTGGTACGGCTGTTGTCCAAGGTTTCTCCCAGGTCGATAAATGTGTTGCCGGATATCTTTTCTGATAAGTCTGAGGCATTGATATCCAGTATTTCTTGTATAATTTTCTCTGGGTTAACTTTGCAAAATAAAATTTCTATGGCAGAACGAAGATTATCCATTTTTACTTATTTTTCAGTTACGCTTATTGGCTCACTTCTGGTGAAAATAAGATTGAAAATTTTTAATGCTTCCTCATTCTCTACGTGACATTGTTTTGTGGTTGGATCTATTGTGAGTATCTTATCAAATAATTCTGTTTTTATACAATTAAAAACTCCAAAGTCAATTTTTTTGTAATCTGTATTAGGTGTATTGAAATTTGGTTGAAGATTATCCGTGTTGTACTCCTGTCCTGTCTTTTTTGGGTATAAATAAAAATTAAAATCGGCTAATTTTTCATAAAAAATGCTTAAATTTTCTACATTTTTCGTTCCCTTAATATCTCTTTCTTTTATCTCTGCTTGTAAAAAAGGTAAGTGGTCTAATAAATTATCAAGTACATCTAAATTTCGAATGAATATTTGTTCAACGGCTTTATTCTTTATCCCTGGCCTTTTTTTATTGTAATTAAGTAAGTTATATATTAAGGAAGAGGGACTTTCATTTTGTTCCAAGTTCGCTGCCCTACTCCAAAACGGGGTGGGATCAATATTGTGTATGAGTTTCGGTTTACTTAACTCTTCTCTACTCCGTTGCCTCGCAGATTTATAGAAATTATAATACTTATAGAAATTATAATATTTTACAATGCTAAATAATATAGAGAGGCTGTTAAATACAATAGGGGTATCAGATAGGAATATATCTTCGGGTCGATTATCATAGTAGCAATGCCTTTGAGATCTGAAGAATGATGAAGTGTTTATTGAGTAGGTTGTCAGCAGAAAAAATTCACATATATTAAATGCTAAGTCAGGAGTAATATTGTATTCATAATTCTTAGTCTTCTCTGTCGCAAAATCATATAATTTTCTCAATTCTTGATGATTGATAGCATGTAGATGGAGAAGTGTGGAAGTTTTAAAGTCTCTTTCTATATCATGGTCATTACTGCTCAAATCATTGTTAATGCCTTTGTTCGCTTCTTTAAATGGGTTCCCTATTCTGATTAGTCCGCCGCCCAGCATTCTTTCATAGTTTGAGTATATAGATAGTTTATTTTTCTTTCTTAGTGGAAAGCCTTGTTTTGGACTTTCCCTTATATCACCGCTTATTAACTCTAAGAGAGCTTCTGTTTGAAGTTCTGTGTTGTTGTTGTTTTTATTCTCAAAATATTCATAGAGAAATATAGAGTATAGGGTACGCAGAGCAAATACAAATTGATTAATGAATGGTATTTTATAATTGTTACTCAATTTGTCTATAAAATAATTAACATCACCTAAGGAAATGTTATACACCTTATTGCCTGGATATACAATTGTCTTTTCATATCTGATACCATGTTGATTACATATTTTAGCCAAATGGTCAGTAATTTTTTTATTAATATTGCTAATATCTGTAGTTGCTAATTCTCGTATAAAAGTGGACATTTCAGTATTTAAGTGCTCATTACTCCAGGTTTCTATAAGGTATTTTTTAAATATCCTTCTATTGTTATATACTACACCTTCTTTGTCAGAAGTGTGTGCTTTTTCAGGAATGTCTTTCATGAAATAAAGCAAAGAAACAAAGTTTAGTAATTCTCTTAAATTTTGTGGAACTATTAAACTGACGCCTGTATCTGAATTGTAAAATAAATATCTTGTTTTTCTGAAAATTAACTGTAAAACAGCAAAATCAATAGATTCGAATTTTTCTTGGAGTTCTTCGTCCTGATTGTAAATTCCTAATTTTGTATGAAAATTAGTTTCTATATCTGGTAAAAATATACGATGATTATAGGGAATTAATTTGGACAAATAACGCCCAGCCATATCTACGACTGTTTCAGAGCCTTTTTCTTGAGCAAAAAGTTCTTTGTATTCCGTGTAATAAGTTTGTTTTATAACATCTGCAAGTTGTCCTAGCTTTACACCTGCTAGTATGATTACGTTAGGCAGGATTAGATATTTTCTAATTTGTTCCACCATTTTGTAAGCATATTTTGTTTGGAGATCTATATCATCAATGGCGATGGTTAATATATCTGCGTGAAAATAAGCAAGATAACTTTTAATTAGAGAAGCCATGCATTCTCTCAAGTTTATTCCGGCTGCAAGTAAAGATAGTTCTTCAATGGAGTCGTTGGACTTATTGTCTTTTTCATTAATGCGGTCTAATGTCTCTTTAACTGTCTGAAATTTTCTAACCAATTCTCTTTTATGTTCTAAATATTGAACATCCTCCCTTAATTCAGAAGCTTGTGGAATACTTGCATGTTCTTTAAACCGTAGAAACATTTGGGCTATAATAATCTCAATAATATTGCTCCTTTCTTCAAAATATGACGGATCTATGATAGGAAGTGTAGAGAACTTTTTATTATGATGACAATAAGTTAGATGTGTCTGCCTGTTGTTACCAAGAGCCTGTTCGTAAACAGATTTGAGGCAAGAAGTTTTCCCCGACCCTCTATCTCCTATAAATGCAATAATATTGTTTTGTACATGCTGAGGCTGGTTTTTTTCATACTTATTACAGTTGTCTATGATTTCGTTTATAAGATCAAACGCCTTTTGATAGACTTCATAAAAAAAAGATTCCCTCCATGATGTGGTATCAAATTTTTCAATTTTTGGACGGGTTTCATCACCAATGATGAAATCAAGAGAATTTCCCATAAATTTTAGATATTAAGGTATGTTAATTTAATATTAAGCAAATATATGAAAACATTAATTATTAATCAAATAAAATGTCTAGATTTGTTGTATAAATTTTGTTCCATGGAATATATTAACATTATAATTATGTGGGTGATGATGGCCTTTATGGTCATCGCCGCGCTGGATCGTATTATGGATCAGTTTGGAGGAGCTTCTGCTGTGTTGGGCAAAATAGGGCTTGGCAGGGTAGGGGCAGGTATAGGCGGCGCCGGTAAACAGTTTGAAGAAGGTTTGATGGCTATGGGCCCTTTGGCTTTGGCCATGGTCGGTGTGATGGCCCTGGCGCCTGTGCTGGCGCAACTGCTCGGTGGATTGATTACTCCTCTCTATACTGCCATAGGGGTAAACCCTGCTATGTTTGCCACCACCATCTTATCTATTGACATGGGTGGTTTTGCTTTGGCAGAAGAGCTGTCCGGCGGCGACACAGCAGCCTGGATGTATGCCGGCGTAATCCTGGGCTCTATGATGGGCACTACTATTGTGTTTACCATTCCTGTGGGACTGGGCATTATTAATAAGGCCGACCGTCGTTTTCTCGCCATGGGCGTATTGGCCGGCATTGTTACTATTCCCCTTGGTTGTATTGCCGGAGGCTTGGTAGCCATGGTCTCACAAGTTGTTATTGACGGGCAGGCGGTGGACTTTTCCTTGGCTATGATTTTCGTAAATATGATCCCCGTTATTGCGGTAGCCTTGCTCTTAGCTTTAGGGCTGAAGTTTATTCCGGAGAAGATGATTTCCGGATTTCAAATCTTCGCTAAAATTTTGGTGGCTATCATTACACTTGGCTTGGCTTGCGCCGTGTTGCAAGATCAGTTGGGGCTGGTAATTATCCCCGGGATGGATCCCATCCTCTCCAATCCGCTCGAAGTGAATGGCGATTATCGTGCTTTTGAAGTAATTGGTAAGATCGCCTGTGTGCTGTTGGGTGCTTATCCAATGGTATTCTTGATTACCCGTTGGCTGGGTAAGCCTTTGATGAAAATCGGCTCCCTGCTGAAGATGAATGATGCCGCCACTGCCGGTATGATAGCCTCCTTAGCTAATAATATTCCCATGTTTGGCATGTTGAGTAAGATGGATGATCGCGGAAAAGTGCTGAATGTAGCCTTTGCAGTATCTGCGGCCTTCACTTTCGGCGATCATCTCGGATTTACGGCGGCTGTAGCTTCGCCAATGATTTTTGCCATGATTGTGGGTAAGCTGGTAGGTGGTGTTACCGCCGTTTTCTTTGCTATGATGATTATTCCTAAAACAACTGATTGATGAATAGTTTGTTGACTCGCTCTCTCACTGCGGCTAAAACAGCCCTTCCTGGCGCTACCCGCACAGCATGGTGGATGGTACGCCTAACGGTGGTAGCCTCTTTGGCCGTGCAATTGCTTGATTATTTTGGCATAATTGGCTGGCTGGCTAGTTTTTTAACGCCTGTTTTTCAGATGGTTGGACTACCCGGCAGGGCTTCTCTGGTTTTCATCTCCGGATATTTCTTGAATGTGTATACTGCCATTGCTGTAATGAGTACCATGGTGCTTAATGTGCGTACGATTACTATCTTGTCCGTAATGATCCTCTGTGCACACAACATGATCATAGAGAGTGCTGTGCAGAAAAAGTGCGGCACGCCACTGGTTAGAATTTTTATTATCAGAACCCTCAGCGCTTTTGTCCTGGGTTTTGTGTTGAACCTTATAATGCCGGCGGAGGCAACTGCCGAAGGCTTAGAGTCTGTAGCACCATCGGCTAATCAGATGGGATTGTGGCTATTATTTAATCTTTGGTGGAAATCAACTGCTTTTTTGGTTATCAAGATGATAGTGCTCATTTATAGCCTTTCCATCTTGCAACGGCTCTTGGCTGAATTTGGTGTTATTCGTTGGTTGTCAAAATTATGTAGGCCGGCGTTGATGGTCTTTGGCTTACCTGCGCGCACTTCCTTTTTATGGATTGTGGCCAATGTGTTAGGCTTGGCATACGGTGCGGCTGTGATGATAGAAGAGGTGGAGGCCGGAAAAATTACGAAAGAGGATGCAGATTTGTTAAATCATCATATTGGGATATCACACAGTAACTTAGAAGATGTTTTCTTGCTTTCCTCGGTCGGGGCTCTTTTTTGGTGGCTGATACTCTCCCGTTGGGCTATGTCCATTATTTTGGTCTGGGAGCGACGGGGAGAGAAAGTGTTAAATCATCTTAATAACGCAGACAGGCTCTAGGTTTCTCAAAGCTAAAGTCGTATTTTTGCAAGAAGTTTTCAACAAGTAATTAAGAGTTTTAATTGCTTGCCTGCTAAATCATACTTTATGCGTAAATACACAAACCTAGGCTTTTCATTACTTATCACTGTAGTTGCACTTTTTCTGTATGCTCCCGCATCAGCGCAGCCTTATACAGGCGGTAATGAATACCTGACAATGCAATCTTGTCAAAACACCAGTAGCAATCCCCTTACACAACCGTATTTTGGGGGTAATGACGAACAGGCGGCTCAGACGTGTGCTTTGGGCCTTTTCCGTTCT
>JAVBQZ010000184.1:0-3551 GCA_031548505.1 Bdellovibrionota bacterium
GCTTTTCTTTAAAATTTTTAAGATCAGATCTATAATTTCTTTGTTCTTGAGTTTCATTGGTCTGTGTATTTGCCTGTGTGCTAAGTGTAATACTTTCCATATTTCCCATAAATAAAATAGTTGATACTGAAAAAGTCGTTCCAACATTGCATCGTTTCGCAACGCAAACCTATTTTTTTAGTACCAACATGATGATATTATAAGCGGATAGTTGTTGTAAAAACAAACTATCGCTAATTTCATAATTCTTAAGGTATTATTTTACGCCCAGATGTCGGTTGTGGCAGTTTTGGTTCAGTTACTGGACCGCTGTTAACATTCTCCGGTTCTAGGCCCATAACACTAGTTTTCGGTGCCCCATTACCTGTCAAGTCCATTACTTTAGGTAAAACCAATTCACCTCCTTTCCAAATTGCTAACCCTGCTACTAATGTAAGACCTAATCGTTTCCCCCATTTTTTCCCAAAGTCTATCCAACCTTTTACCCCACCATGTTTTACTGCATTTTCAAGTTCCTTTATTGCTGTAGTATCTCCTGATTGATATGTTTTTAATACATCTTCTAAGGTGCTCATAAATGCCGTTTGCTGTGCAGGCGGGAGTTTGGTGATTTTTTCAGTTAATCCAGAGATTGTAGTAAGAAAATTTGTCCGTTCTGCTGGAGTTTTAAGATTGCCTAGTATATTACTGAAACCAGACACAACTTCGGTAAATACTTTTTTATCATTTCCTGATAAACTTATCAGTGCATCATTCAATGCTTTAATTGCGTCAACAGCAATATTAGATTGTCTAGCCGCAGTTAATAATTTTGTTAACTCTGTTAAATCATCAAGATTTATAGATTTGTTATCCAGCATGGCATGCAGTTTTTTCAATTCGCCTGATGTGAAACCTATATCTTTATAAGCGTCTAGCTGTTCTGATAATTTTTCTATTTCTATCTTAGATTTACCTAATTTTTTACCTAATTCATCAACCGTAGTCTTCAGCTCTTTTATAGTTTCATCTCGTTTTGCTAACTCTTCGATATGTGCTTTATTAACAGCATTTAAACGAAATTCTCCACGCTTTTTTTCTAGAAATGTGCCTGCATCGTGTCCAGAGGTTTTCCCTATGTTATTCATATTATCCATTATATCCTGCCTCTTACCTAACCCTGCTATTGCATCACTAGAAGTAGTTGCTTTAACTGCTGTATCAACTGTATTAAATAGTTTTTGTATTTCTGTACCGAGTATTGAATCGTCAATATAAGATGTAACAGGACTTTTCTTTAATTCAGCAAGTGCTGTTTTTATTTTTTCTAATCGTTCTAGTGCATCATCTGGTTTTGTATCAATTACTTCCCGTATTTGC
Organism: Bdellovibrionota bacterium; assembly: GCA_031548505.1. Lineage (GTDB taxonomy): Bacteria > Bdellovibrionota_C > UBA2361 > SZUA-149 > JAITKM01 > JAITKM01. The sequence goes on from JAVBQZ010000184.1 coordinate 1,360, forward strand.
TGTGCGACCTCTCTAAAATTTTTACTGAAAGTGTCCGTCTCTTTCTTTGTTTGCTTTATTAGTGCATCAATTTGTGACGGCGATGTGGTAGGTGACGGCATAATAATTAAACTCCCAAATATTGTTAATAAATTAATTAATGTTATTTATGATATAATTTTATTCCAATGGTACCCATTCATTTCCAAACTTAAAATCTTTTATTGTTTTATCAATTTCAGCTACTTTATCAACATCGCTAGCCCCAATCCCATTAAAATTTTTAAAATTACCTGCTAACAATTTATCACGCTCAGAAATATTCAATATATTACATTCTATATTATGTAAATTACCATCAAAACGTTTTATATAAAGAGCAAAATCATTAGGGACAATTATTTCGAAAGTGCGACTTTCATCAATAATATGCATTATATTTTTTTTATCTAAGAAGCTAATACTATCAACAATATTTACAGTTACTTCCTTTTTCCCCTTATCCTCACCATCTATAAAAGTATGTTGCATAACTCCAACTATATTGTCACCTTGCATAATGAGTGCTCGCGATTGATCACCACATTCTATGATCTTGTGCTCAATGTTGTGCGTATAAAAACTTTCATAACCTTGTTTTATTAAACCCGGAATTGATATAAGCATTTTTGGCGCTCGCAATGGATCTATTTGTTCTTCCGTTCCGGTCAATTTACGCATAGATGATTCGCCTACATCTCCTGCAATAACATCGACTCCAAATTTACCTGTTCCCAGTAAAAATCTTAATGCTTTACTTGATTTAACGGCTGTACCAATCATTTTTATTTTTCCAAGCAATCCAACTAGCCCTACCCCCGCATCACTTACTACAACAGACGTTGAAAGCGCAGCTTTTTCTAAAAATGTATTTCCAGCCGTCTTAAAACTAATTTCCTTATCTGGCTTGATGCCGCGATCGCTCATATTATAAACTACGTCATTTCCAACCCCTCTTATCGTATTTATTGCAGTGCCGTAACCGAATTGTTTTGCAGCGCGAATGGAAGCAGTTTTAAACGTTTGTTTTAACCCCTGTTTTGTTCCCTCTTTTACTGCCATTTTCACACCAGCTTTAAAAATTCCAGCAGTTCCGCCAGATGCAATGATGGCAACTACATCTAAAACTGTATCTGTAATTTCTAATCCTGTTTCTGTTGCATTAAGATAACCCTGTATATCTTCATACGATTGATTTAATTCTTTTTGTAGAGTTTCAGTCCCTTTGATTACTTTACCATTTGCACCAATAATGTCTTTTGTATGAAATTCGATTTTTGTATCTGCGTATTTGTTATATAGTTCAACTAGTCCTGTTGTATCTCCTGTTTTTTTTAATTCTGCTGCCTGCTTTAAAAATCCATTTTCTAATTCACTTTTTTGTTCTCTTAAACTTGCGAGTCGCATTTGATCAATTTCACGTTCTTTTCGATACGTTGTATGTATACTGCCCAATGATAGCGCATTATATAATCCAAATCTCCAGACAGGTGCTGGTTGACTTAGATTACGCTCAATGCCATTCATTGCTATTTCTAAATTTTTAACTCTTTGTTGTTGTTCTATTATTAGGTTATCAATTTTTTTTTGGTCTTCCGGAGAAAGTTGTACTGCATTTGGTACTTGTGCAGTTGATAATATATCGTCCGTTCGTTGTCCTGCAGTGATAGTATTTACAGCGGTGGATGTAGTACGTTGTGTAGTACTTCCAGCATTGTTCTGAGTATTGCTATTTGGAGCTTGCTCTAACTTCGCCATTTCACTGATACCATTTTAAAACCTTTTTTAAAACTTAGACTATTAAATTAATAATAGTTACTAAAACATTGAGCTGATAATAATCCCAGCCTGCGATTCTGCTTTGAGAATCTTCATTTTGTTTGTTATTTCCAGTTATGCTATATTATCGTAATATATTGACATTTACTGTAATAATCTACTTTGGATTAATTGTAATATTTTGATATTATTGAGAATCTTCGAATAAAATGTTTTTTTTTGCCTGTGGATTAAAAATTGTACGGGGATTATGCAGACTGAATTTATCCACGGATTACACGGATTAACACGGAGAGGGAGTAGTATGGAGTTTTTTCCTTTTTGAGCCGTTATAGCATTTTAACTATATATTGATTGGGATTAAATTAGGTAGTACATAAACGCGGTTTGTAGGG
>JAVBQZ010000061.1:0-3425 GCA_031548505.1 Bdellovibrionota bacterium
ATTTATTTTGTAATTAAAAATCAATTGCTTATTATTTTTCTCATTAAACAAAGAATTTGTAACTGGATTTTGGCAGATTATCAAAACTTTGAAGAGGCACCGGTTTCAAAATCTCTCACATTTAATTGCAGGCGCAAAATAGAATTAAAGACTTATCATCGAAATATTAGAAGACAAAAGCCAATTTGCATTTTTATGGATAAAGCATATATTTTTCAGATGCCCAAGGGATTAAAAGAGTATAAAAAGTAAAATATTTATAAAAAATGATTATCTTTGCAGATTGGGCTTGAATGACTGTTTTATCAAAGTTAGAAAATGAATCAAAATAAGTTAAAAAATTACGTATTACCCTTAGTTTTAGGGATAGATACAGATAACAATCCAGTAATTATCGACCTTGCTAAGTGTCCTCATTTGTTAATAGCCGGCACAATAGGAAGCGGAAAATCTGAATGCATTCGCACAATCATGCAATCATTAATAAGATACTCCTTTGATGATGTCACATTTGTTATTTGCGACCCTAAAATAGTTGAATTGAGCCAATACAAGGAATTTTGCAAGGCGGAGCGGTTACCCGAATTAAAAGCAGTATTTGATAAAGAAAATGAGGATATTGGATACACCCTTACAACACCATACTATTTTTTACATAAAACAAACGACATTGTAGTTGCTCCGTTTTTTTTGGAAAAAATAATCCACGAAAGGAATCGAATTTTTAAAGAAAAAGGCGTGAAAAACATAGATGAATATAATGAATTAGGCGGAGTTGAAAGAATGCGCCGTATAGTCTATATTTGCGATGAGTTCGGGTATATTTCAACGAACAAAGAAAAATTTTACATTAAAGGAACACAAAAGGAGGTTAAAGGAAAATACTTTATGCAATACCTGAAAAAATGTGCAATGTATGGTCGAAGTTCTGGAGTTCATTTAATTATCTCCATACAATGTCTTTCAAATAAGATTATAGACGAAAATATTAAGGCAAATTTCCCTACAAGAATTGCATTCCGAATGCTTGCTGGAGCAGATAGTAGTTTGTTCATCAACCAAAAAGGTGCTGAAAGATTGAAAGGCGAAGGCGATGCAATTTTAATGAATGAAGGCGGATTAAAATGTTTCAAATGTGCAATTAATTTATAAAAATAATGAAAGAAATAATACGAAGGGCGGTAAATAGTATTGGCGTCGATTGTTCCGAAGTAATCGAGCAATCCAACCCATGCACTACAAAGTTTTTTATACAAATAAATGACTTTAAATCATTTGAAAAAATTAAAAAGAATTTAAAACAAATACTTTTTGAAATTTCGGTGGATGAAAACGAATTTTGTAACCTTACACTTAAAAACAACCAAATATGTTTAGAAATAAATAATAAAGAACAAAAAACGGTTTTATTAAGTGAACTGTTTGAACAAATTGCAAACCAGAATGATGTTTAAATAGGTGATAAAAAATCAGTTATTTCTTAAAATATTATCTTTGCATCAAAAGCCAATAAATAAAATGCTCTCAAAAGAAGAATTACAATGTCTAATGACAGATATAGGAAGTGATCGTGTAGAACGAACAACTTCTACTACAGATATTCGCATATTTGAATATGCAATCTGTGCTTTCTCGAATGATTTACCGAATTATAAGAAACCGGGGTATTTGCTCATTGGCGTTGATAAAACCGGAAAGCTATCCGGATTAAAAGCCACCGATGAATTGTTGCAAAATATTTCAGACATACCCTCAAATAGGAATCTCCTACCTCAGCCGGCTATGACTGTCAACAAATATTCTTTTGATGAGGGAGATGTTATTGTTGTGGAAGTTATGCCTGCATATTTTCCTCCTGTTTATGATAGAGGTGTACTTGTTTGGATAGGTGTAGGTCTAAGGAGAAACCTTGCTAACGAGGCAGAGAAACGTTTACTTTTAGAAAAAAGACCATCATTTGATGAAATACTGCTACATTCGTCAAATAGGGATAATAGAATTATTACAGACTCATCGATCTTTAATGAGCCAAACCCCCAAGACGATTTAGCTAATCAAATCGAAATAGTAACTAAACGAACGTCACGTGTAACCGATGACGAATTAAGAGATTATAACATCTCATATACTAAGCCTTTTTATTTGAGGGATGATGATTCTCATAATGAACTTCTATTGAAATGGAAACAAAAAATATTATCTGCATTACCAGAAGAATATAGATTGCGTGAATTAGATTGGAGTAAACGTAAACAAGAATTTTACGACAAACAAAATGAACATAATACACATGTTGCAAATTTGAAAGATGAAAAATTTTCAACAAATAATGATGCTATTATTGATTTCAATAAGTTCGTTCTGAATCGTTCAGTATATCCTCAATTTATAAAAAAGAAGTTTGATTTAGAATACGACGCGAAGAGTAAAATGCTGTTAGTCGAATATTTTCTTCCGCATTTTGATGTATTTCCTAAAGAAAAAGGATTTGTAAAAGAAAAACTTGTCTATTTCTCAGATTCGGCATTGTTTAAGATATTTGATAAAACATGTTATAATATAACTCTGCGTGTAATACATGAATTATTTGAAGCAGATGAAGCAAATGTATTGGATATAATCAATTTTAATGGATGGGTTGATAGTATTGACCGAGCAACTGGACAAAATATAACAAATTGTATCCTTTCAATTCAAGTTAAGAAGTCCGAATTTCAAAAAATTAATCTCAGAAATGTAGACCCCAAAGCATGTTTTAAATATTTAAAAGGCGTTGCATGTAGTAAATTAAGTGCAATCACATCTATTCAACCAATTTTACAAATTAACAAAAACGATAAACGATTTATTGCCAATCAATCTGTCGAAACAAATAATTCAACAAATCTTGCCAGCATGGATTGGGATGATTTTGAGCATTTGGTTAGAGAAGTTTTTGAAGCCGAATTTATTACAAATGGAGGCGAAGTGAAAGTAACACAAGCTAGTCGCGACGGCGGTGTGGATGCTATCGCGTTTGACCCGGATCCGATTAGAGGTGGCAAAATCATCATTCAAGCTAAGCGTTACACCAACACTGTGGGAGTTTCGGCTGTTCGCGATTTATACGGCACTATCATCAATGAAGGTGCCACCAAAGGAATTTTGATAACTACAGCAGACTACGGTAGCGACTCTTACGAATTTGCCAAAGGGAAACCAATAACCTTACTTAATGGAGGGCACTTACTGTTTTTATTAGATAAACATGGACGGAAAGCGAAAATAGATATTGCTGAGGCGAAGAAAATGCAAAGAAAATGGGATTAAAAAAGTATAACATAAAAGATCTGTACGCGCACACTGAAAATCCTAATGTTTGTCTTATTGAAGATCATTTTGTAATTTTTCAGGATTGTGAAGTTGCTAATGATACCAATTTAACT
>JAVBQZ010000085.1:0-2621 GCA_031548505.1 Bdellovibrionota bacterium
AAAATATATTTATGCATAACTCCATTATGCATTTCGTATACTAATATTCCAAAAAAAATCACAAAATACCGGAATTTTCAAGTAGCAAAAGAGGCATGATTATGATTTTGAGTTATTTTTAAATATAAAACTAGACTTATAAGGAGTTTAGATTTTTATTTTGGTATTTCTAAGAGGGTTTAGTATCAACTAAGAAAGCTATCTATTATTATGTTCAATATCGCTTTTTTAATTCCAGATGAAAATAAAGCTTGGTCAAATTTGTTTTGTAGTATTCATTTATTGGAATGGTTTGAAAGAAATAATCGTCCTTATATGATGAAATTCTTGCGGAGTAAAAACAACCAATTGCTTAATGAAATGATAGATGATGCTGAATTAACGAAAGCTGATAATGGCAAGCAATTCTTTAATAAATATTTTGAACGATTTAAAACAGAATTATTTGATGTAGATGAATATAAAAAAAGAGTTAAGACTCTTGAACCGATAATTCCTATTGTACAAAAATGTTACCCAAAATTTGAAGCATTAAATAAAAATTGGGGGTTTAAGATTTGGGACGAATATAAAATTAATATAAATTGTTATAGAAAAGGGGCAGGATATAGCTATGATTGTGATACAGGCGTTGGTGCAATAAATTTTGGATATTGTAGTGATATTCCAGAAAAAGATGCGGCAATTCTAGCACACGAAATGCTTCATCTTGGGATTGAAGAAATTATTGTTAGGCAATTTGATTTACAGCAAGAGGAAAAAGAACGTATTGTCGATAATTTATGTATTTATGTTTTTGACGGAATTAATGAGATAGATAATTCTCGCAAATTATCTGACGGTTCTATTTCTCAATATCAAGAAGTTGCAAATGTCTGTTCGTATATGGATGAATGCATTGGAGCGCAACCTGAAACAAATTTAATCCAATCAATTGATGGGTTTTTACAGAAATTTCCTGTGGAGAAGCGGTATAAAAATTGAATTAGCTATTTATGAGAAATATAAATAGCATTAGTTGTGCTATATATTCATGCTCCAAAAAGGTTAAAAAAAATCGGAAAACTCTTATGGAACATGAGCATAAATGACAAACGTATGGGGTAAATCTTATCTCTAATAGCAAGCTAGAGGGCGATCGAACTTACGAAAGGCTTGAAAAATAATCTATAATTTGCCTTCTTTTCTTTGTTGTTGCAAACGCTGAATAGTTTCAGGTGCTATCTTGCTGTCATCTGATAATTTTCCTATTGATTGCATTACAGAACTCATTCCTAGATAACCTGCTGGTCTCCACCCGCCAGCACCTGATATGGTTGGATACCCTCCTTGATTTCTAGCTATTTCGTTACAGATATCTCTAAATTTAGGTTCAACGCGTGGATCGCTAATATCTATACTAATGAATAATACCTTTCCTTTATTTTCCGCAGCTACTCCATTCCCTAAATCATTAGAATAGGCTCTACATGGAGGACAGCCTGGATAGCCGATTTTTGCAATTGCCGGTACGCCAAGTTCTACTGCTTCTTTACAAAGTTTATTATATTCTTCAAGGCTCGTCACATAACGTTCTCTACCATTTGCTAATCTTTCTCTTGCTGCTCTAATTAACCCTTGTATTTGTTCTGGAGTTATGTCGCTAGTTTCTGTTGCTTGCTGAATTGTTTGAGAGACTAATGGTATTGATGTAGTTCTAGTTAGAGAAGTCGGTTTAAATAGAAAATTCGCTCGGTTTTCACCATTGATATTTTGAAGTTTGTTTAATATTTCTGATTCAGAAATATTTCCACTGAACGGTTGGTGGCAAACACCATCTTTACGAACTAAAATATTTCCATCTTTTATATCTACTTTTAAATTTGGATTTTTATTCAAATAAGATACAATTTCTGTATATCCTTTGTTAGTGAAAAAAGTTTTTGCGTCAGGTTGAATTTCTTGTTTTTGCTGACTTATTGGCTGCTGCGTTGGCTGTGGTCTTGGAGTTACTATAACTGTTGTCGGAGTTGCTGGTTGCCTTAATATATGTGTTCCTTGCGTTTGTGGTACAGGTGTTACTACTGTCTGCCTTACTGGTTGTGTTGCTTGAGCTTGGGGAGGCACGACAGGTTTTGCTGGAGTTGTTACTTGTTGTCTCGCTTGTGTAGATTCTGGTGTTTGTGCTTGGGCTGTGATAGCTATAGGCTTCGTTTGTGATTGTGCGCTAGTATTGGTAGCTTCTTTATTTGCCTCCTGTTTTTGAGGAGCTTCGTAAATTTGCCCTCCTTTTATTCTGAATCTTTTATTTTGTATAATTTTTCCATTTACTTCCATGATAAAATCAGCGGTTTCGCCTTTACTCAAGGTAAGTTTTCTTGCCCCGTCTTGATTAAGGATAGAATGCTGTGGTTGGGTAGCGAGGAATTTTACATTTGGAATATTTGGTTCTATTTGATAGGTGTACTGACCATTTTTTTCTGCAATTATTTTAATATTGGCTATAGGTTTAGTCGGCTGTGGAAGAACTGTATTTGAAGTTTGTGTTTTTGTATTTGGATTTTTTTGAAGATCTTGAACTTGTAAATTAACCATAATAAAACCTTAATAAAAAATTAGTATTTAAAACCTATTGTTCGAAA
>JAVBQZ010000177.1:0-15740 GCA_031548505.1 Bdellovibrionota bacterium
GATAATTGGGCAAATCAATTTTGTCGAATTATCAGAACAGATTCGTTCAGCAAAAATGCATTTTATCGTGCTTGCGTTTTTTATTTGTAATTTAAGTTATCTAATCCGTGCTTTCCGCTGGAATTTCTTTTTCAAAGAAAAAACATTCCGTTTTAAAGATGCATATAAGTGTTTAGTCGTCGGTTTTTTTATGAATAATACCTTGCCTGCACGCATGGGAGAACTTGTACGAGCACGGGCAGGAGCCTTGGTAAGCAGGCAATCCTTAACTACAGTATTAGCTACTATTGTATCAGAACGTCTGTTAGATGCATTAACGATTTGCTTTTATTTTGTGGTTTTGTTCGGTTTATTTGCACGAAAAGATTCGGTTGCTGATAACGAAGCGATTTATTACGTTGTTTATTTTTTCTTGGCAATCGCACTCTTTACGATTACTACATTGCTTTTACGTTATAAAATTTTTGGTTTACTAAAAAAAATAAATCAGAAATTCTCACATCATTTCATAACATTTGCTTTAGAAAGAATTCGTGATTTTATAGAAGGACTTGCGCCGCTTTTTAATATAAAAAATGCAATCATTTTTATATTTCTTTCCATCATGGTTTGGGGCGTTGAACTTTGTACTTACTATGCCGTTCAACTGGCATTTGATGTACATTTAGGACTTTCTGGTTTAGTTTTATTTATGGTGGTTGTTAATTTTAGTTCCCTAATTCCTGCTGCTCCGGGTGGAATTGGTGTAATTGAAGCAGCAACAGTTGCAATTTTGGTTAAAATTGGTGTCGATCCAACTACTGCTCTAGCATTGATTTTAACTCAACATGTAATACAAATTATTGTAGTTGGAATTCCTGGTAGTTGTTTCTTTTTTTCAGTAATGAAAAAGAATATAATAGTAGAAAGATGCTGAATGCTAATGAAAACTCAAAAGCAAGAAAAAATTTAAAACCTAAATTAACCTATAAGCATTCAGCGTCTTAGCTGAGTTCTCGGCAATTAGTTGATAAATCTTTAAAATTTTAAATAAACCTTAATAACTTCAACATATTATAAATCTTAATAGTAAATAAGCAAAAAAAATGATATGAGTGCTAGCGATTTGCGGACACGATCTAGTTAGAACGATGCGAAACCATGTTTTTCTTGCTCTTGCAGTAAACGCACTATAAAATTATTTAATTTTTTTAATTTGATTTTTTTTAGTGTTAGCTGAATTTCCTATTTATCTTTTCCGTAAATTATTTTTTTGCATCGTTTGGTCTAAATATTTATTTTTCCAAATTAAAAATTAAAAGACTGAGGCGATGACATTGTAAGTAAAATGCTATATTTATTTATTTATGGTTATTTTTTATTTGCAATGGATTATTTATTGTATTCTTTTTTATTTAGAACATTATGAGATTATACGTTGGAAATTTAGCATATGAAATTAACGATGATGACTTAGCGACAGCATTCGGAGAGTTTGGTGAAGTAGTGTCAGCAAAAGTTATTACTGACAAATATAGCGGACGCTCAAAAGGCTTTGGTTTTGTTGAACTTGAAGATGAGGCTGCAAGCCAAGCAATCGCTGCACTTAACGGCGTTGAATTAAAGGGACGTCCGATTAAAGTTAGCGAATCACACCCTGAGGAAGAACGCGCGCCAAGACCTCCGCGTCGCAGCGGCGGTTTCGGTGGTGGTGGCCACGGACGTGGTGGAAATGGTGGAGGTTACGGTGGTGGACGCGGCGGACGCGGCGGAAGTGGAGGAGGTTATGGTGGTGGACGCGGCGGACGCGGCGGAGATGACGGAGGAAATCGTTATTAGTTAAAAGAGAGTATGGGCGTCTTCAAGAGATGCCCATACTTCCATAATTTCTTTATAAAAATACCGAATGTTATTTTTGCGGTATTTAGAATGTCACTTTCCCCTTTGCCTGTCCAAAAATCCTTGATGTGTATTTAGACTACAATGATAAGGAAAAAACTAGAAGATTCCCAGTCCACTAATAAATTATCGAGTGAAATACCACTAATTTCAATTATAGTCCCTGTTTATAAAACTGAAAAGTATTTAGCGCATTGTTTAGATAGCGTATTAACGCAAACATTTTCTGATTTTGAAATTATTTGTGTTAATGATGGGTCTCCTGATGGTTCAGCAGAAATTCTTTCTAATTATGGACAACAGGACGAACGAATAAAAATTATTACTCAAGAAAACACAGGGTTATCTATTGCACGAAATAATGGCGTGCTAGCTTCAAAAGGAAAATATATTTTATATTTGGATTCGGATGACACCCTACATCCTCAAACATTGGCAATTCTTGCCTATATTGTAGAACGTAAAAATTCAGAGTTAGTTGTATTTAATTCTATAAAATATTTTGAAGATGAGAATTCTCAAAATAATTTTTCCTCTAAAAAATACATAAGCAAAAATTATACGGACTTTTCACAAATAGAAACAAATATTACTTCTGAGCCATTGTTTTTTCTTGGAAGAGAAAACAAAAAATTTAGAATTGCTGTTACTGCATGTGGAAAATTGTTTAAGCGAGAATTACTTTCTAATGTTTTTTTTATTGCACATATCCGTTTTGAAGATACGCCTTATGTTGTTGAAGTTTTATCAAAGAATCCGAAAACAGTAATTTTGGAAGAAAAACTATACATTTACACGCAACATCCGCAATCTATCATGCATGGAAAGTATACTACAGCTCATCTTAATGACCATTTAATTGGGTTTAAAAAAATCCATGCCGTTTTAAAAAATTCAGATAAAGAAATTCAAGATTATATCGCTCGTGCGCTAGTTTTTGGGCAAATAAAACATCAACTTAAAAAATTGTTTAGAGTAAAAAAATGTCGCAATAATGTAGACAATAATTCTAAATCTAATTTAGAACATGCATTTTTGGAACAATTAAAATTTTTAGATTCTATTGGTTGGTTAAAATTGCAAAATTTTAGGCCTGAAAATTTATATTGGTATGCAAGGCTACGACTATTTATGTATCTGCGATAAATAATAGATATACTCCTGTTACCTGAGTTTTCCGGTATAATATTTTAGTTTTTATAAACATTTCTCTTGTTTAGTTATCGCTTCGCGATGCTATTTTCATTATAAACAGGAGTATATTTGTACATGGCTTCGCTAGCGCTCCGCATACTCATCCTCCTAAAGGGTTCACAAAATACCGGAATTCTCACGGAGCATGAGTATATATCCGTTCACATTTTTAATCCGACCTTTCCAAGCGTTAGTAATGTTTTAGGCTCAGTTCTATTTTCATTTAGAAACCGTTTTATTTCGTCATTTGTGACAGCATCTATTTGTTGTTTGATATATTCGATTGAACGTACATTTTTTAATCGCCAAAAATCAAGCACGATAGAATTTGCACGATTATAACTACTCTCACAAGCGAGCACGATACGCGATTTTAAATCAGCTTTAGCTCGTTCTAGTTCCTCATCTGTAGCGCCATCTTTTAATTTATCCAATTCGGTTAAAATTACATCTAAGGTTTCTTGTCCCTTTTCAGGCGTTGTTCCAGCATAAATAATAGTCGCACCACGTCCAACGTTCGAACTGTAAGATGAAGAAACGGTGTAAACCAATCCACGCTTTTCACGCACTTCCACAAATAATCGGCCATGCATGCCTCCGGAAAGCACGCCGTTAATTACAGATGCGATATAAGTATCAGGGTGAGTGATATCGACATTAGGAAATCCGAGAAAAATTTGTAATTGATTAGCATCTTGTTCAATATGTATGTTTTTATTGTCAGCTGTGAACTTTTCAGGTGTCAGAATTTGTTTATCGCCAGACCAATTTTTGAAATTGGTTGAAATAGAATCCACGATTTCATTCCAATTAAATTTTCCGGCAATAGCGATAATAGTCCCTTGTGGTAAAAAATGATTTTTATGGAATTCAAGGAGAAGTTCACGGGAGATAGATTTTATTCCATCTTCAGTTCCAGTAATTGAACGCCCAAAAACACCAGGATAGAAGTTTTTAAAAAATTCACGGTGTGCTTTTGTCGATGGATTATCTTCGATGTGACGTAATTCCTGTAAGGCAAGTAATTTTATATTCTCCAAATCATCTTGATTTAAATGTGGTGCTAATAAGATATTAGCATAAATTTGAAGTATTTGTTCTAAATTTTCACCTAGTAAAGCGCCGGTAAACGATGAATATTCTAGACCAGCATCGTTACTATACTGTGCGCCAATAGATTCTAATATATTGGATAATTTTTGTTTATCATATAAACCTCCCCCTTTCTCAAACATTCCGCAGAGAATATTAGTGATGCCAAGATTTTGCTCTATATCGTAAGCAGAACCGATGGGCACTAAAATTGAGAACGCTCCAGAATTTATAGTGTTAATTTCTTCACCAAGTATAGTAATACCATTCTCTAGTGTTGCAGTTTTAATGTTGTTGTTCATACATTTGTACAATTGATTTTCCCGTTAGTTCAAGGTGTTGTAAAAATACGCTATGCCTATATTGCTTATATACTCATGCTCCTTGAGTTTTCTCGATTTTTTTGAACCTTTTTGGAGCATGAGTATGCGGAGCGATAGCGGAGCCATATACAAATATACTCCTGTTTATAATAACAATAGCATCGCGAAGCGATAACAAAACAATAAAATGTTTGTAAAAACTACAAGCACCTTTTCAGGAAAAATCAAGTAACAGGAGTATATTATATGGTCAATAAGCTAAATATAAAAATATAACATTATATTTATATGTCTAAATTTAAAGCTATTTTCAACTTAGTTATTTTATTTATATTCATATTTTTAACTACTGATGTTGCTAATGCACAAAACCGTGAACAAATAAATCCATCTGCTAATGGCAAAATAATTCGTGGTACTACACGTTACCAGACACAAAAAGAAAAACAGCAAGCTGAGAAAGATAAACAAGTATTTGATAGTAGCCCCGAGAAAATTTTGGGAAGAAAATTCGATATTATTTTCGACAATAGTACAGGGCTTAAAAATGTAGTGGCACGTCGTTATATGTTATATCTTGAACAATCGACAGAAAAGGTTGAACGTGCATTAAAATACCAACCAAAAGAACGAATAACTTTAATTCTTGTTCCACGTCGTAAATATACTCATACGCTGGCTAGGCCTCGTTGGTCAGGTGCTTCAACTCAAAAAAATACGATTATTATGCCTTTTGAAGATGATTCGCGTGGGAAAATAGATGATGTTGATGATTTGAAAGCTACATTGCGTCATGAATATACACATGCTGTTTTAAATGAATTATCAAATCAAAATTGTCCGGTTTGGCTACATGAAGGATTAGCACAAATTCTAGGTGAGAATAAAGAAACTTCATCCATAGAATTTTTAAAACCATGGTTCAAGCAAAATGGTGCAATTCCGCTTGATAAGCTATTAAACGATAGATATGTGACTGACGCAATGACAGTAAATATATCATATGCGCAGGCATTTCTTTTTACTAAATATTTAATTCGTAAATATAATATGGCTCGTGTCCTATCTTTTGCTCGTGCATTATATAATGATGAAGATGTTGAAAGTGTTTTTCATAAAACTTTTAATCTTTCATACACAGAAATTGATAGACAATTTGGTGGGGCAATCAAGAGTTGGGCCAATAGTAGTACAGCTGATTTTTAGAATGAGATTATGAAGAAACGTCTTGATGTTATTTTAGTTGAAAAAAATTTAGCCATTTCACGTGAAAAGGCACAAGCCTTGATTTTGACAGGAAATGTTTTAATAGATGATAAACCAGCTGATAAAGTCGGCGTAAAATACGATGATGATAAAATTAATTTGCGCATTCGGGGAATTGCATCAAAATATGTTAGCCGCGGTGGTGATAAAATAGAACCGGCATTTGATTTTTTTAAAATTAATTTAACTGATGCTGTTACACTTGATTTAGGAGCATCTACTGGCGGCTTTACTGATTGTATGCTTCAACGTGGAGCAAAAAAGGTTTACGCAGTTGATGTTGGAACTAATCAATTAGATTTAAAATTACGTAAGGATGAACGTGTCGTTGTTTATGAAAAAACACACGCAAAAGCCTTGGAAACACTTGAGTTAAATCCAAAACCGCAATTTGCAACTATTGATGTTAGCTTTATAGGTTTGCGAAATGTTTTGCAGTACGTTGTAAATGTTCTGGCAGAAGAAAATTTAGGAATTTTAGCCTTAATAAAACCGCAATTTGAGTTAGGCCCAGAATATCTTTCAAAAGGTGGTGTTGTGCGGGATGAAAAAGATCAATTACTTGCCGTACAACTAGTTACTGATTATGCAATTGAACTAGGCTTATATTGTTCTAAATCATTTGCCTGCCCATTGCGCGGCGAAAAAAGCGGTAATCAAGAATACTTTGTGTTGATCAAAAAATAGTAAAAATTATGAATTGGGAAGAAAAATTAAATAAATTTTTAGAAAATTGGGAGCATAAAGAAGACACAATTGGAGTTTTAGTTTGTGGAAGTTTTATTACAGGTAATCCTACATCACATTCTGATTTAGATGTTCATATTATTTTAAACGAAAATGTAGATTATAGAGAACGTGGTAACAGAATTATCGATGGTTTATTAATTGAGTATTTTTCAAATCCGCCACAACAAATAAAAAAATATTTTAAGGAAGATTACAACGATATACAACCAAGCTCTCAGAATCAATTTGCAACCGGGAGAATTATATTGGATAAAACAGGAATAGTACAGCAGTTAAAAGAAGAAGCAAAACAGATGTTAAATAAAAATTATATCGAAGTAGACACATCAGTAAATGAGTTTAAAAAATATGGTTTATGGGATATGTTGGATGATTTACAAGATGCATTTGAAAATAACAGAGAAGATTTTAATTTTATTTACTATGTTTGTTTAGATAAATTATTATCAATATATATGAAATTTATTAAATATCCATATGATAAAAAAACTATGTTGGGTAATATAAGAAGTGAAACCGTACGAAATAAGTATCTGTTAAAAGAACTGCCCGACAAGGATATATGTGCAATAATAGAAGAATGTATTATATCATCAAAAAAAGAAGAAAAAATTAAGCATTATGAAAAATTAACAAATAAGATTATGGATTTATTTGGTGGTTTTAATATTGGCGAGTTTAAGTTTAAAAGTTCATTAGATATTTGAAAAACTGCCGATGGCTTAGTCTAGAAAATAACTAACATTAAATAATACAATAAAAAATAAAAATAGCGAATATCAGTTCAGATTTGAAGAATTTTAGTTACAACCATCCCACCGTGTTTTTAGTACACGTCATATAATAATTAAAATCCAAGGATTGTGTGAATTAACAAATTGACGGAAGTACAAATCAGAACAGCAAGACAAAATCATTATTAAATGACGAAAATCACACCAATAATGTATTGAATCGCGAGAAATGAATTGTGGGAATAAATGAGCGAAGTGCTTAATTATTTCTTTCTGCCTTTCAAGCTAATTTGAACTGTTAAACGTTTTCTACCTTTAGCGCGACGACGCTTTAAAACCAAGCGGCCGTTTTTCGTAGACGTTCTTTCTAAAAATCCGTGAGTTCTTAATTTCTTTATTTTACTAGGTTGATATGTTCTTTTCATAGCGCGCGGGCGTCTGCCATTTTGACTTTTTTAAGTCAATAAAAATTAAAAATTTAGAATAAATTATTCGATACTGGGGAAATCATCTTATATCTCTTGATATGCCAGGATAAAAAAATCTAACGAACAAAGTGAGTTAGATTTTTATCTCAATTTTGCGTCATTGCAATACAAACCTATCTCCCAATTATAGAATAAAGAAAGGGAATAGAGCTTATACTTCAATTTTCACAATTAATTGGTTTTTAGCAACCGATTCCCCCTCTTGAACCAATAATTGCCCTATCTTCCCGTCTGAAGGTGCAGTAACTTCATTTTGCATTTTCATTGCTTCAAGGATTAATAATATATCGCCCTTTTTGACACTTTTACCGGTTTCTACAAAAATTTTTGTAATCTGCCCCGGCAATGACGAGAAAATATTCCCATCAAATTTTTGCTTTTGCGGCTTGAAACGTGTGGAAGCAATTTGTTCAACTTGAATATCGTGTTCACGCCCATTTATAAAGATTTTATATGGCGAACCATCTGCATTCTTTTTTATTTTTACTGCATATAATTTATTATTTATCAAGACACGAGAAATTTCATTTTTTTCGTTTTTAGTAATAATTTTTGTTTTATAAGAATTTTTACCGATCTTAAGCGTTTGTTCTTGCATTAAATCTGCGTTATTCGGCATCGAAATTCTAAAATCTTCAGTGTCACATTTAATTTTATAGTCCATACGTATTTTTTACTTTCACCTAAAAATTTTCCCCCAGAGTGAAAATCCATCCTGTTGTCCCTGTCGTTCAGAAATCAATTTTTGCCTACCAACATTATCACTTTGTAATGAAAGTGTAGCTACGAGAGAGGCAAGTTCTTTTTCGCCAAATGGGATTGAGCTTGCGAGTAATTCTTGTAAAATTTTTGGATTGCGCAAAAATTCTAAATTATATTCACAATTTTTAAATAGATTTGAAGCAATTACCGCTTTTAAAAAGCTAAGATTAGATTTAACGCCTTCAATAATCGCAGTAGATAATGCTGATTTTAATTTAGCAATAGCTAAGCGCCTATTGTCATCAGTAACAATATATTCTGCAATTCTTGGCTCAAAATTACTTGGGACTTCATCACCGGCAGTTAATGTTTTGTAAATAGTGGTTCCTGGTGCCCCTAAAAGAAAATCATGTTCAATTACTCCGGTGCTTGGAATAAAATTATTTTCAGGCGATTCGGCATTAATAAATGTGGCAATACTATGACCGCGTAATTTTATATCTTGTTCGCTAAAAGTAAGCCGTTCACCAGCAATCAGATTGATTTGATGTTTTAAAATATTAATTCCTGTCAATTCAAAAGTAAGTAAGAAAGACGGTTGAATACTAAAATTAATGCTATTAAAATATGCTTCATTATTAATAATAAAAAATTCAGCATAAATTACACCGACTATTTTAAGACGTTCGGCAAGTTGCCTACAATAAACTCGTAATTGTTTTATTAATTCTGGTTTTATATTTATAGCAGGTGATTCTAAAATAAATGGCGAAAAACGGCGTTGAATTGAGCAATTTATCTCCGGGAGAACAGCGATATTTCCAGATTTATCACGTAAAATTGGAAATTCAAACTGTTGCGCGGAACCAAAATGTTGTTCAATAATGACATCCTTTGAAATAATTCTATGTGAATCGGCGAGAATAGAAATAAGATTATAGGCAATATTTAATTGATGAATACTTTTGACAAGCATGACACCTTGTGCGCCTAAACCAAAAGCAGGTTTAACAATGAAAGGAAACTTGAAATTTTTGGCAGCATCTTTTAATTCTTCAAATGAACTACATCTGACAGATTGACGTGGCGTTTTTATGCCAAGTTCAGTTGCGATTTTATGAACATATTTTTTGGAATTTTGAGTTTCGTCGACGAGGTTTATACTCGAAATATAGGTAATATTTGATTTCTTCAGCTCATTAGCAAAATGAAAATTTTCTGAAAGAAACCCATATCCTGGGTGAACGGCATCAACTTTTGCAGTCTTAGCTATATCAAGGAGTGCAGTTTTATCGTAAAGTAAATGTATGTTGTCTTGTTTTTTTGATTCATAAACTTCGTCTGCAAGCAAGCGATGAGGTGTAGCAAACTTGCCCGGCATACAGATAGTGACTGCAGTTGCGCCGAGCTCTTGAATTGCCTTAATTGTTAAGGACTGCATCAAACCACGATTTGTGACGAGAATTCTTTTGAACATAATATGATTATAAATAAATCTGCTACTCCATTGTCTATTTTTTTTCTTAGTCTAAGTCAAAGATAATAATTTAACGAGTAATAGCAATTAGGTTTTTTGTGTTAAAATAGAAGGGGATTGGTTGGGGACGTGATTTGCGAACCGATAATAATAGTGATCCTTTTGTAAAATTATACTATGAAATAAATTTAAAATTAACCAATTTTTTATTATTTTTTATCTCTTTCACAGTATTATTAAATTTTGTAGAAAAGTTATTACATACCAAAAGAACTAAAAATTTGTTGCATATTAAATTTAGTCATAACCGGAATAGTATTAATAAGGCGGTAATAACCTAATTCTGAATCGTTTTAATAGTCGGTTCAACAACAAATAGCCCTTCATTAATAACAGTGGTAATACCATTCACTGTTTTAAAGTCCTTTATATTATCAAAAATCCAAGCTACTATGCTATTATTATCAGGAATGACTTCGCCTGCTTTTATATCTGCATTCTCAAATGCCGTAATAAAAATTTCCAAATTTGATGCAACTGTTCCTGTACAAGTTGTCGGAGTAACGTAGCGTGCAATTAACTGCTCTTGAAACAAATCATTGCCCACCCAATTACTATCAACATACCACAGTCCATTTACAACTGAACGGTGTTCTCGCGGGATCTCAATAAATGTATCTATAGATGTTACATTATCATTTCTGCCAGTAATTTGTTTCAGCTGACGCAGAAATATAATAGGTGATGGAGGATATCCTGAAATGAGGTACATATCAGGGCGTCGTGAATGTGCTTTTGCGATTGTAAAGCGATAATTTCGTTCACCGTTTTGAATATGCTCAGAAAAAACAATTTTAATGTTTGAATTTTCTTTAATTTCGGCTTCGACAGCCTCATATTGTTCTCTAATATCAGAGGCATCAATAAATAAGGCTACAGATTTAATTTCCCTTCTTTTTAATTCATCCACCATTATTTTTGCTTGCTGTGTGTAAAGCGGTGCGAAATTAAAGTTATATTTTCCTTTTGTAGAATTTTCTCCGAAAGTGCAAGAAAAATTCAACACATCATTAGCGTTCGCTATAGCAGCTGCAACATTACTCATAAGTCCCCAAAACGAAAAAACAGCACTGACTTTATCTACATGTATTAATTTATTTGTCGTTAAAGCAACTTTTTGTGGAGACATCTGATTATCTTCAAATATAAGATGGTAATCATATTTTAAACCCTGTTTCTGCAAAACTTCCAATGTCATAATCATAGCTTCTCTAGCCGCTTGACCTGCTTCCGCAGCATTTCCTGTCAATGGCAAGGTCGCTCCTATTTTAATTATAGGTTTACCTGATTTCAGGGCACTATTAGATTCATTAGCTTGAATAATATAAATACCGCAGATAACAATCGTTAAAAAAACTAAAGCACTAATGATTTTTTTCATTTATTATCTCACATCAAAAAAGTTCAAAGCTAATTAAATTTTTCTAATATCCATTAAATTTGTTTTCGAACTCATCCAACAAAATAAACTTTTAACTAGTTTTCGTGAACTACAACATATCAAAAACAAAGTAGCAGGCGATATTAGAATAAATAGTAGTTACCTTTACAATAACTTACCAACGATTTCATCCAAGTTAGCGATATTATTTTTATCACACCACTCGTCTAAATTTTGTATGATTTTATAGGTTGCCATTGGGTCGGTCATATTTAAAGTCCCAACCTCTACGAGCGTTGCCCCGCAAAGCATAAATTCGATTACGTCACAGTAATTTGATATCCCTCCACAGCCAATAATTGGAATTTTAACAGCATTGTAAACATCCCATACCATTTTAAGAGCGACTGGTTTTACTGCAGGACCGGATAATCCTCCAATGCGGTTGCCCAAGATTGGTTTGCGTGTATTAATATCGACTGCCATACCCGCTATTGTATTTATAAGCGATATTGCATCTGCTCCGCCACATTCTGCTGCTCGCGCATTTTCGGCGATGTTAGAAACATTCGGTGTCAATTTAACAATCAACGGCTTACTGCAAATTGTTTTAACATCCTTAACAATTTGTTCTACAGCTTTAGGATCTACTCCGAAACTCATGCCGCCTTCTTTAACGTTAGGACAAGAAATATTTAATTCAATGGCATGCACATCTGTTTTACATAATCGTTCCACCACATATGTATAATCTTCAGTAGTATTGCCACAAGCATTAGCAATGACAGGAACACTTTGTTCCAGCATAAATGGAAGTTCATTTTTAATGAAATTATCCACGCCAGGATTTTGTAAACCAACACTATTAAGCATTCCGCCATAAGTTTCTACAGTTCTTGGTGTAAGGTTACCTAAACGTTTTTCTCTCGTAATTCCTTTAGTGATAAGTCCACCCAGTTTGCCAATAGGGTAAAATTCATTTATTTCACGTCCAAAATTAAAAGTTCCGCTAGCAGGCAAGATAGGATTTTGCCACTCGATATTCAGTATGTTTCTTTTTAATTTACTCATATCTCTATCTCGTTTAATTTGAATATAGGACCTTCACAACAAACACGCAGAGCTTCAGTTGCTCCTTCTTTATTTACGCGTGTGTTACAACATAAACATGCACCAAAACCGCAAGCCATACGTTCTTCAAGAGAGACATAAATAGGTATAATGACATCTTTAAATATCTCTTGCATTGACTTAAACATTGGTGTTGGTCCACAAGCATAAATTATATCAGGCTTAACTCGTTCTATTTCGCGTTTTGCTATATCCGTGATGAATCCTTTTTCGCCAATACTACCATCATCAGAAGCAATCACTAATTCTTTGCTTATCGCTTCAAAATCAGACAATAACAATGCAGCGCTTTTATTTTTAAACCCTAAAAAAGTGTGAATGTTTTTGGATTCTTTCCCCAATGGCAATAATGGGAATAAACCAATGCCCCCTCCAATTACCATAAGTTTCTGTCCGCTGCTCTCTGGAAATCCATTGCCAAGTGGCATTAATACATCCAGTTCTTCTCCTATTTTCATTTGCGATAATATCGCTGTTCCTTCGCCTTTTACTTGAAAGCAAAAATCAATAATACTATCTTTTATATTGTAATCACAAATGCCAAAAGGTCTGCGCAAAATACATTTTCCACCCGGGACTTTGACATTTATAAATTGTCCTGCAATTAATTTGTTTGGTATTTCATTAATTTTAAGCTGCACACGATAAACTTTTTCCGCGATGGATTTAACACTTAAAACAGTTCCTTGCTTTTGTTTATTCATTTTCATTACATTGCCTCATAAATAATTTTTCCGGCACAAATGGTCATTACTGTTTTGCCAATGAGTTTCATGCCATCATACGGCATATTTTTACTTTTAGATGCAAAGTCATTTTTATCCACTATCCACTCAAATTTTGGGTTTATAATAGTAACATCTGCTGTTGCTCCTTTTTGTAGTGTGCCCAAATTCTTTTTTAGAATCTTAGCCGGGTTTGATGTAAACTTTGCAATCAGTTCTAATTTATTTAATATCTGTTTATTATACAACTCCGTAATAGCAAGACCAACCGCTGTTTCTAGCCCAATAATTCCATTCGGTGCGTTTTCAAATGATTGTGCTTTCTCTTCTGCAGTATGCGGAGCATGATCGGTTGCTATCACTTCTATAGTACCATCACGCAATCCTTCAATCACGGCAGTCCTATCTGTTTTAGCTCTTAAAGGCGGACTCATTTTAAAATTACTGTCACGCGTTTTAATATCTTCATCTATAAGCGTAAAATGATGCGGGCAAACTTCAGCGGTAACTTTATTTCCGTACTGCTTCTTTGCCGACCTTACAATTTCAACACTACCTTTTGTGCTCACATGGCAAATGTGTATGCGAGCACCTTTTTCCATAGCCAGATGAATATCACGTGCGACTATGGTCTCCTCACTTGCAGAAGAAATAGGTTTTAGTTCTAATTTTTTTGCCGTTTCGCCATCATGTATTTGTCCACCGCTTACCAATTCTAAATCTTCACAGTGGTCAAATACAGGGATATCTAATTTTGCGGTTTGCTCAAAAAAATCGCTTAACAGTTTAGTATCCATTACGCTTTTACCATCTTCACTAAATGCGCATATTCCTGCGTCCAGCATTTCTTTTGCTCCTACCAATTCTTTACCTTCAAAATTTTTTGTAATAGCACTGATTGGGAGTAGATTACTAAGACCTGCTGCACGGCTTTTATTAATTTGATATTTAACTAATTCGGGAGTATCAATTATTGGTTTTGTGTTTGCCATAGCACAGACGGTAGTAAATCCGCCTTTAGCTGCAGCTTGTAAGCCTGTCATAATATCTTCTTTATGAGTTAAACCAGGATCTCTAAAATGTACGTGCAAATCGATTAATCCGGGAGTTATCCATAAACCAGTTGCGTCTATCACGCACTCTGGTTCTATGCCCTCAGATAATTCAGCGATTTTACCGTCTGTTAAATATAAATCACCAATTTCGCATCTACCTACGCTAGGGTCTATGATTGTCCCATTTTTTATTAGTAGTCTCATAATCAATACTTAATTTTGGCACGTACCATTAAACAATAAATTAAAATTTCAGGCACCATTCATTCGTTTAAACCATAAAAATTTTAGAATAGGATAACTTTCTTATTGACATATACAAATATCATGTTGCACGCGTTACATTAGGAAACGATAAGGCAAAAGGTTTTATTGTTTCATCTCGGATCCCCTTAATACAAGGAGTGTAACATGAAAGGCATTGTTGATGTGTTGAGTGGCTTTGCGGGACTCACTACTTCAAGACGTGAGGAATGCATCGCCGAGGTACGCCATCTAGTAATTGCGGGCGCTAATATAAACGAATGCAATCGCTTAGGCGAAACGCCGATTATCATTTCGGCCAGATGTGGAAGTCCCAAATTGCTTCAGCTCTTGTTAGTAGAATCAAACTTAGGATCGGACGCAGACATAAATGCGCAGGATCATGAGCTTGGTTTTACCGCATTGCATTGGGCGAGCTATAACGGTGACCTTGAAATAGTAAGGATGTTAACTGATGCTGGCGCAAATGTAAATTTGCGAACAGATACTGGTGAAACACCCTTGCTTTTGGCCGAACATTATCGTCGTTATGAGCCGATAGTGCAACATCTGGCCAAATGCGAAGCGTTACTGCATATGCAGGATAACTTCGTAATTGACACTGCCAGGTCTGTTGTTTCGCTTGAAGCGCAGCGTGAGATGGAACAGATTCCAACGGAAGTAGCGTAAGCTAAACAAGCGCGTCTGCGAGGTTGTAAATGATTTTATTTACAACCTTCGCAGATGCGTTTATCTTTCAATTATTAAGGTTATTTGCCTTAATCGTTTCTCTTGTTAAAATATTTGCCACTAAAACCTGTTTTTTAATATACCGTAATTGCTGGATTTTTTCTTATATTTTTCCTTTGCTTTCTACCAATGTTTTATATATAGGGGCGCGCCTTTCTGGCAGAAGATTGATATTTAATTATGATACTGTAAAGGATTCTTATGCAAGCACCTAAAAGAAAAACATCAAAGTCAAAGAAAAATATGCGTCGTGCTCACGATTTTTTAGATCCAGCTTTAGTTAGCTCTTGTCCAAATTGTGGAGCGAGTGTTTTATCACATCATGTTTGTCGTGCGTGCGGATACTATCGTAACCGCAAACTTCTAGATGTAGCAGAAGCATAAGTAGCAATCTGAAAATCCGGTTTTCGTCATTGGATGTTTGCTTTGATAACGGAATAATTTTATTGGAAAATTAATAATCCTAAATTCATATTTTTCTGACTAAACTA
>JAVBQZ010000129.1:0-7839 GCA_031548505.1 Bdellovibrionota bacterium
ATGGAACCGCCTTGCAAAAACGCAGAAAGGATAAAACATTGCATCATATGGGAGCAGGACTAAAGCTTACAAAAATGATTAACGAAGAAACATAAATTGAAATTATGAATTGGTTATATGCAAAACACAAGATTTTCATCAATCAAAATTTGAGAGGATAACAAAATGAATATTATTGCAAGAATGCCAATGATTTGGCAGAGTTTTATGTAAGATTATCAGGATGGAAAAAAAGAAATATCGAGTGATGAATGGGCAGGTATTGGGACACCCGAAGGAATTCTACTTGTATTTCAAAGTGTGTCAGATTATGAGCCACCAATTTGGCCATGGAAAACAGGAAAACAACAACGGATGGTTCATATTAATTTTTTAGTTGATGACTTGCAAGAAGCGGAAAAGTTTGCTCTTGAATGTGGGGCTAAAAAGGCAGAGCCTCAATATTACGATACATCTTCGGTGATGTTTGATCCGGCAGGGCACCCATTCTGCTTATCAACAATGCAGCAATAATATTAGCACAAATTCCAAGTTGTATATTAGTTACAATTCCAGAAAAAGTAAATAAACAATAATCAATAGTATGGCTGCGGTTCAAAATTCCGCAGCCATATTTTATGGATTAATAAAATTTGCTTATTAAAGGTAAGCACAATCATATTTCATTCATAATTTGTACCAATTTGTCATTAGATAGTAAAAAGGATTTAAAAATAAAAGAAAGTGAGGAACCTATGCAGGAAAAAAACAGTAAAGACATCTCTTATACTGTGATTCGTGAATATACCGGAAAATATACTCCGGAGCAATTGATTCAGCATATTATCAAAATACATACTTAGACATGAAGAACCCTTTCAAAACAACAACAAAATACGACCCGGATGCTCCGGCACATTAGCCTCGAGCAGTCCATTTTAAATCTGAATATTAATGCCCAGGATACGGTATGATTCAGGGTATAAGATGCCGGGTCCCAATGGAGGGAAATCATGTATAACCATTTGGGGTATCCATTTTTAGAAAATCAAATATATAGTGCTGCGCTTTATTGCAGGCTCAGCCGAGAGGACGAAAATGTCATCAGCGAATCCTCTTCCATTCAGAACCAGAGAAGGCTGCTTACGGATTTTGTGGCCGGACAGCCCGATATCACCGTATATGACGAATATATCGATGACGGCTTTACCGGAACCAATTTTAACCGACCCAGCTTTCAGCGTATGCTTACGGACATTGAAAATAAAAAAGTCAACTGTGTGATCGTCAAAGACCTGAGCCGCTTCG
Organism: Bdellovibrionota bacterium; assembly: GCA_031548505.1. GTDB lineage: Bacteria > Bdellovibrionota_C > UBA2361 > SZUA-149 > JAITKM01 > JAITKM01. The sequence continues at coordinate 1,288 of JAVBQZ010000129.1, forward strand.
GCAGGGATTACATTGATGCAGGCTACTATCTTGACCGCTATTTTCCGGATGCGAAAGTCCGCTTTATCGCTTTAGGAGATGGCATGGATACCGCCCGCAACGATGCCGGAATGATTACCCCTTTCAAGAATGTGATGAATCATTTTTACACGGTAGATATCAGCAAAAAGGTTCAAACCTCGTTTAAAGTCAAACAGAAGGCCGGAGAATTTATCGGAGCATTTACCTCTTATGGCTACAAAAAGGACGATGCTGATAAAAACCATCTGGTAATCGATGATTATGCTGCCGATGTGGTACGTGACATTTTCCGCATGTACTTAAGTGGAGTCGGGAAAATCAGAATTGCTCATATCCTAAATGAAAAGGGTATCCTGTGTCCGGCTGAATACAAGAAAGCCTGCGGCTTGAAGTATCACAACAGCAAAAAGCTGGACAGTACCTTTTACTGGACATATTCCACCATTCATAAGATTTTGAACAATGAAATGTATCTGGGGAACATGATCCAGGGAAAAACCTATCGCCGGATGAATGGCAGAGCGAATACCGTTCCCAACGATAACTGGATTCGGGTAGAGGGCACTCATGAAGCCATTATTGATCAAGCGACATGGGATAAAGCGCAAAGTATGCTCACACTCAATGCAAAAGACCTGGACTTCACACCGTCCGAACCTCTTACCAGCCGCTATGTAAATATCTTCTGCGGTATCATCAAGTGCGGTGACTGCGGACGATCCATGACCAAAACAAAATGGAGCGGCAAGGTTTTTTTCACCTGCGGGAGCTACAAACGGTACGGAATGAAAATCTGCACAGCCCATACGATTGAGCAGAGAATGCTGGAGAGAATCATTTTAAACGACCTCAACGCCATCATTACACAAGTACAGGACATTGAAAAAATGGCAGAAGAACAGAGAGCAGCGGGAAAGACCCTGGTCAAAAGTGAAGATGCCACCGCCAGGCAATTAGCGGAATGTGATGCCCGTTTAAAGATTTTGGAAACACAGCGTGCGGAAAGCTACACTGACTACAAGGAAGGGCTGATCCCCAGCAAGGAAAGCTATCTGGCCGTATTGAGCAAGTATGCCAAGCAGGAAAAAATACTCCTTAAGCGTAAGGAAGACTTAAATCTGGAACTTACTTCAGTCGATGAGACAAACTTTGGAGTCGCTTACAGCCCATGGATTACTCACCTGTTGGAGAATGGGTATGTGGAAACGCTTGACCGGGAAACCGTACTGGAAATGGTGGAATGCATTTACGTTTACAAAGACATGACGGTGAAAATCGTTTATAATTTCACTGACGAACTGGATGACTTTTTGCAACGGATTCAGATCAAGGCGGCAGGAAACCAAAGCTAGGCAAAGACACTTTGCAAATCAAAGCACAGCATAGAGAATTGTGCACTAGAGTCAAAAACAATAAAAGATTTGAAAATTAAAGATGAATTAATGAGAAATAAGTAAAGAAAAATGACAAAAGTGTCGCAAACAATCAAGTTTTAGCCACACAAATCGAAAATCCCCGTAAAATAGCGGAAAATCAACACTCTAAGTACCGCAAATTTCCTTCCCATGGGGGAATGAAGATACGCAGACAATTTTAAAAATTTTAAAAAAACATGACGTTAGTGTCACTTTCTTTATGACCGGCGGATGGGTTGAATCTTTCCCTAATGATGTAAAAGCTATTATGGATGCCGGACACGACTTAGGCAACCATAGTGAAAATCATAAGAATATGTCACAGCTTACCGATGAACAGTGCCAGGAAGAAATAATGAAGGTGCATAATAAAGTGAAAGAACTAACCGGTTATGAGATGTACCTGTTCCGTCCGCCTTACGGAGATTATAACAACCATGTCATTAAGAACGCATCAAAATGCGGATATTTAACGATCCAATGGGATGTAGATACACTAGACATAAAGGTAAATATAATATAATATAGTAGTGTAACTAAGCTTAAAAGGATTTATATGAAAGTAGTAAATCATTTTAAAAATGTTACAAACGAGGAAAAGTTAGTTATTTACTATTATATTATAAAAATACTTAACAAAGGAGAAAAGGAAAGTGAAAGCACTGTATGCGAGACAGTCGTTGGACAAAAAAGATAGTTTATCAATTGAGAGTCAGATAGAACAATGCAAAACATTAATAAAAGATAATAGTAGCTTTAAAGAATACGAAGATAAAGGTTACTCTGGGAAAAACACTTCCAGACCTGCTTTAGTAGAGTTATTGCAAGATATTAAAGCAGATAAAATTGATACGGTAATTGTCTATCGACTAGACAGATTTTCTCGTAATATCATAGATTTTTACAATATCTATGAAGTTATGAAAAATCATAATTGCGAGTTTATAAGCGTTTCTGAAAGCTTTGATACTTCAAACGCAATGGGACGTGCGATGATGTCAATTTTAATAACTTTTGCACAGATGGAAAGGGAAAATATACAGCAACGAGTAAAAGACAATTATTATTATAGAGTTGCGCAAGATGGTCGTTGGGCAGGCGGTCCTGCTCCTTTTGGTTTTAAAAATGCCAGAACAGCAGAAAATAAGCCAACTTTGGCTATAAATGAAAATGAAATAGAAATTGTGAAAGTTATTTTCAACTCATACAATAATGATGTTAATGTTAGCCTAGGAAAAATTGCTAAAAGGCTGAATGATGCAGGATACAAGAGTAGACGTGAAAATGGTACTTGGGATAGTTCAGCAATATCAAAAATTCTTCAAAATACTGTTTACGTTAAAGCCGATAATAAGTTATATAAATACTTAGAAATTAAGCAAATAAAATTTCTAAATGAGAAGCTAGATTGGAATGGTTTAACATCTTGCCATGTTATAGGTAAAAGGGTAGGTAATGCGAACGTTCGTAAATATGCGCACTTTAAAGAACAATCAGTTTATTTGACAAATTTTAAAGGTATTATTGATAGTAGAACGTATATTAATGTGATGAATAGACTAAGTCAAAATGAACAACTTACGAGCTCTAACAAGGCATCGGCACTCCAAGAATTAGGCGGAAAATTAAAGTGTGATTGTGGTTATGCAATCAAAGTATATTCAAAAAGCACTAATGGTCGTCCTTATCTAGATTGCTATGCGAATAGAAGTTTACACGCTTGTAACAATAAATTTAATAAGTTTAATTTTTATGATGTTCAGCAATATATAGGAGAAGAGATTCAAAATCAATTAAATAACCTTGCAAATATATTAATAAGCAAGCAAGAAGTAAGGCGTGAAAAAAATAAAAAAATTAAAGAATTAGAAAAACAGTTAGCACGTCTGATAGATATTTCAACAACAAGTGATTTATTGGAGCAAGCCACATTGAAAAAGATAGAAGAAACGCAGAAATGTATAAATGAAATGCAACTAGATTTGCAACTCAACAATGATATAGTTGATAAATTAGAAATCCCACATTTTGCAGGAATTGACATAGTATCAAATATTGAATATTCCGAATTAGATGTAGAAGAAAAAAAATATATTGTTAATGCTTTTATTGAGAAGATTATTTTAAATGTTAATACAGATGAAATAGAAATTTTCTGGAAAATCTAAACCACTTCACGACAAGCCCCAACGGGGCGAACTCATGGAGGTTAACTAAAGGAGCAAATTGTGCAACGGCGCAAGTTGCAGTATTACCTTTAGTTAACCTCCGTTCCAGTTCCAAATCTTCCGAGAATGTCCATTTTATGAGTGCTTCGGGGAGTGAATTTTGGAACAACACTTTTGTTCCACAGTTGTTTAAAATATTTTTGTGCCAGTGTTGACTTTTAAAATTTGAAAAGATACAATTTATATACAATAAAAGAACGTAAAAAAGCATTTAGAAATTGATAGTTTCTAAATGCTGGAAGTGGTGTAAAATGAGGTTACACATTATATATACATATATTGTATAACATAGAAATATGAAAATCAAGTAACCTCGAGGACACTTTACAGTGTTCTTTTTTTGCTGAGAGAAAAAGAACGTAACCCCATTAAACTAATTATTAAAGAAATGAGGTTACTAAAAATGAGAACAGTAATAACAGATTTAAGTAAAAAAAGTAGAAAAATGTTGGTTACGATAAATAACCCGACTATTGGTTGCGATGAGCTTCATAGTTTTATTGAGAAGCACATTAAAGGGAGTAGCTATTATTATTGCTACAGCTATGAAGTCGGCTTAAAGGGACAAACATTACATGTGCATATTTTTTTATGCTTTGATAATCCGAGGTATGGGAATACAATTAAAAAAATATTTCCCACAGCACACATTGACTACTGTAACGGAACAAACCAAAGCGTTCGTGATTATGTATTTAAAGAGGGAAAGTGGAAAGGCAGTCAGAAAGAAGATACAAAACTAGACGATACACAGTGGGAAAACAAAACTTGTCCAGTGGAATTGGGGCAGGGAAATAGAACTGATATGGATTTCATTCAGGAGTTGCTTGCAGAAGGAAAAAAACCAAAAGAAATTTTGGCGATGGATTTTAAATATTACAGATATGAAAATTTAATAAGAAAAGCATATTTTGATAAAAGGGCAGCAGAAACTGCTATTAAACGAAATGTAAATGTTATTATACATATAGGTGAAAGTGGTAGTGGAAAATCACATGCCGTTACTGATATGGATGAGGCAGATACTTATATATATGCAGACTATTCTGCTGGCGGTATGGACTTTTATAATGGAGAAAGTGTTTTATTTATGGATGAATTCCGTGGGCAGATACCATATAATCAGTTACTCCTGTTGCTTGATGGATATAAAGTGCCTATTCATGCTAGGTATAATAATGTCTATAGTCTATGGAATGAGGTACATATTACTTCCGTAATAGCAGTTGAGGACTGGTATAAAAATGATAACATAAGAGATACATTTGAGCAGTTAAAAAGAAGAATAGATACTGTTGCGTTCCACTGGAAAGAAAATGAAAAATATTATAGCTATGAGAAGGATATGGCGGAATACACCTGCTATGCAGATTTAGAAAAAGAAGCAAAAGAGTCTCTATTTAATAGCGATGTAAAATATGGAGGGGTAGGCAACTTGTTTGAATATTTGAATGATATTGAAGGATTGCCGTTTGACTAAAGAGGACCGATAGGTCCTCTTCTTTGTTATCGGAGCTCTGCTCCGGTAACAAAGTTACCGTCTCGCAGAGCCCACATCGAAACCTTGAAAATGTTTCGATAGAGTGGGTTCTATCGAAAATTTGGAAAAGCTAATTTCGAGAGGTATAATATAAGTGTAGATTAAGCCAGAAAGGACGTGAATAATAATGGCGAATTACATTATAGCGCGCATCGAAAATTATAAGATGCATGATGTTGGGGGAATTGGAAAAGAACAAACAAGAGAACCCAGTTACATAGAAAAGTATTATAAAAATAAAGATTATGATGCGGAAAAAACGAAGGATAATATTACGTTACTGCACGATAGTGCTAGAGATAACAAAACGTGGGAAAAATATATTTTGGATTATCGAGTAGAAAATAATATATCAGGTAGATTAACTGTAAAAGGAAGTGATAAAAGTCAAACAAATGTTGTAACGCAGTTTCTAGTTACAGCTACATCAGACTATTTAAAGGATATGGATAGGGCAGAGCAAATACGTTTTTTTAAAAATGCGTTTAGTAGTTTACAGGAGCAATATCCATCGTACCACTGGATTGAAGTTACGGTTCACATGGACGAAAAAACTCCGCACTTACACGCATTAGCCCTCCCCCTATTTAAAGATAAGAATAAGATAGTATTTAGTACTACAAAAACACAAGAAGGCAAGGAACATTATAGAGAGTTTCAAAACAGACTATATGAAGATATGACTCTAAAATTTGGATATAACCTAAATAGGGGACAAGAAGGGTCTAGTAAAGAACATTTGAGTGTATGTGAATTTAAAAAATTGAAAGATAAGGAAAAAGAGTTAGAACATGAGCGTGCGATGTTTAATAGGGAAAGAGAAGCCTTTGAAAAAGAAAAAAAACTGTATGATAAACCTCTGCTCAAAAAAACGTTGTTAGGGGAAAAGTACAGCAAAGAAGAAGTTGAAAGAGTTGTAGAGGAAAGAAATATTGCATACAGAAAAATAGAGGAGCTTCAAGAGAAAAATAGACAGCTTTATAGTAGAAATTTACAATTTGCAGAAAATATTGAAAAAGCTTTAGAAAGTGCGAGAGGAGAGCACGAATATCGCCTTGAGTTACAAGATAATTTGCAAGACAAAGAGTATTTGCAGGAGCGTATAAGAGAGCTTGAGAAAGAAGAAATGGAAGAAAAAGAGCGAGAAGAATTTATAAAAGAATATAAAGATGCTGTTGAGCGTTTTTAATAAAAAAGTACGCATGTCAAGTTTTTCAGTGTTTTATTTAAAATAGTATGATATACTTAATACAGTATTTATTTAACATAAATAAAATAAGAAACGGAGAAGTATATTATGAAAAATTATTTAATTGGATTTCGTTCTGGAAAACCAGTTAAAATGGTT
>JAVBQZ010000135.1:0-3361 GCA_031548505.1 Bdellovibrionota bacterium
TACACTCCCCATCTATTCCCTCACCGCACATCCACCCTTTGTTCCACCAGCCGCACCGCTCTCTTCCCCCCCCCCGCCCGGGGCGCGGGCCCCCCCCCCCCCCCCCCACTGTCCCGTGATAGCGCACAGAAGGACAGCCAATAACTCTAACCCTATCTGGATGTAAGCCAAGGTCGTTCACACAGAAATTTTTAGTTAGAGAACCACGTACACCTATCGACTGCGAATGCTCTAGAACTAACCTCAAGTATAAAGCTGAAGATTCTTTCGTTTCTTTATCTATGGAATGAATAAAGTCATTACCTGAATCACCGCCAATACCGATTACTACAACTGGTTTCTTTGTATCGCAAAGAAAGTTATAAAGCCATTTGAACTCATTCGCACAACCTGCTCTTAAACTGTTGGCTTGAGGCATTACGATATAGTCAAAATCGTTAATGCAATCACTATGCTTGCTTAAACGAAAAAATTCCTGTTCTGGCTTATCGCTTAACGACCGAACGACCGCATTAAAAAATAACTCGTTGCCAATATTATTACCAAACATGTTTCTCTCAACTATTTCTATTTCGCTAATTTCTTCATGCTCAAACGGGCATCCGCCGTATATAAGAAACTTTGACATAATATCCTCTTCCTAAGTATTTTTCCTACGCAACAATTCGTACAAGCAAACCGAGGCAGCTTGGCTAACATTTAAAGATTCTAGTTTGCCTATCATTTTTATTGAAATCAATAAATCACACTCTTTTAAAGTTAGTTGTCTGATTCCCTTACCTTCTGAACCGAAGACTATAACAGTTGGCGTTGGAATATCTGTTTCAAATAAATCAGTTGAATCTTCACTCTTTTGTAAACCAGCAATCCAAAAACCACTATCTTTCAATTCACGTAAAGTCCTCTGTAAATTTTTAATATGCACGATTGGCAGAAATTCTATCGCTCCTGCACTTGCCCGTATCGTCGCCGAAGTTATTGGCGCGCTTTTGTCCGATGTCGTTATAATTCCATCCACACCAGAAGCTTCTGCGACACGCATGATTGCCCCAAAATTATGAGGATCTTTAACTTGGTCAACGACAACTATTAATCCATGTCCATTTTTACTTTTTACTATCAATTGTTCTAAGTTTAATTCCGGCTTGGGATTAAGTTCAGCCACGATCCCTTGATGTCGCGCGCTATCAGTTAAAATATCAAGTTCGTCTTCGCTTTTTCTAACAGCATTTTGAAAATTATTAATAAAACTTTTTAGTTCGGCATCAAGATTTGCATTATCAAGAATATATATCTTTTTGATTCTCCTACTGTCATGCCGTATAATTTCTAACACCGGTTTTCTACCATAAATAACGATATTGTTATTTTTTGGCTGTTCATTCCTGAAATTTTTATTTCTCATCATTTGTTATATTGTTGCAACTAGGTCATATCCTTTAACTTCTGTAATCTCTGCGTTAAAAAATTTCCCGTAATATTTTGAAATATCGATATTTTTATCTCCATTTTCACCAACGATCTCATTAATGATCGTAATGCCGTCAACTTCTGGAGCCTGCGCTTCCGTACGGCCAATTAAAAGCATATTAGTATCTGGATGGAAACCTTCTACTAAAACTTTCTGTTTGCTACCAATTAATGTTTTTAATTTTTGACGAACCATCTTCTTTTGCGCAAGCATCAAATGCTTCACCCGGGCATTTTTCTCTTTTTGTGAGATAGGGTCGCCAAGCGGAAATGCACGAGCTTCTTCTTCCGCCGAATAAGCAAAAACGCCGATATGGTCAAAATGGCCTTCTAAAATGAACGCTTCTAACTGCGCAACATCTTCCTCTGCCTCTCCCGGAAACCCGGTAATAAACGTAGTTCTGAATGAAATATTAGGTGACCATTTGCGAATATTTTCAACAAGTGTGCGCGTTTTCTTCTCCCCCAACGGACGATACATTGCGGTTAAAATTTTACCACTAATGTGCTGAAGCGGAAGGTCTAAATAGTTACAAATTTTAGGAGTTTCTGCAATTTGCTTAATTAATGCTTCGTCAATACCTAGTGGATAAGCATACATTAAACGTATCCAAAAATCGCGTTCTGGTGACAACTTGGCGACTTTATCTAGTAAATTGTGAATTGTAATTTTTGGATTAAGGTCAACACCATAATTCGTTGTATCCTGTGCGACTAAATTAATTTCATTAACGCCTTGCGCTAATAAATTCTTAAATTCTTCTACTACAGAATCTAATGTGCGTGAACGATAATTTCCACGTAGTTTAGGAATTATACAAAAAGCGCAGGGACGATTACAGCCATCTGCAATCTTAAGATTTGTAGAATATCCACCATTACTTAAAGTACGTGGCATTTTTTCATTATATAAAAAAGTAGGTGGTTGGTTTTTGCCGAGATTTTCAATTGAAGTTTTGGCATCAAAATCTACTTTAAGTAACTCATCAACAGATAAAAATGCATCGACTTCAGGAAACTCTACCTGTAATTTCTCACGGTAACGCTCTACCATACAGCCAATTACGATAAGTTTTTTACATGCGCCACTTTCTTTGCATTCTGCCGCTTCCAAAATTTTATCAATTGCTTCGTCAACCGCAGTACGTAAAAATCCGCATGTATTAATTACAATTAATTTAGCCTCTTGTATTTCGTTCGCAACAGCAAACCCTTTCTGTAGCAAATTTCCAAGCATGACTTCAGAGTCAACTAGATTTTTAGCGCAACCGAGAGAAATTATATAAACAGTTTTATTCGACATAAAAACCATGGTATATTATTATTAGTAAAAACTCCACAGAGGCAATTTAATAGTGGTATCATGCAATAAATTGAATTATTAAGTAATACTAAGTTATTATCCAAACCAAGTTACGATCATTTAAATATATCGCGTAAATTACTGATTTTAATTCATAATTCATTGCTTTGTTTAAGCAGTTTGTACTAAGCGCAGGGCTTCAAATATAAAATTACTTTCACAATAATTAAGATTTTTCTTTATTTTATATTATTATCAAATGCCCATCTTGTAATTCCGAATTTGCTGTTGACAACGAGATTATCAGAAAAGCAAAATCGCCAACCTTTCATTGTAATATCTGTAATCTTTTTTTTCGCGTTGAAAAAGAAGATCTTTTAATACAATCAAGTGAAGATGATAAAAAAGTCCAGATATCCGAAGAGGGGCAAATCATTTCCTATGATAATTACTTTAACAATGAAGAATCATTTGGAAAACAAGCATTCGATACAATTAAACCACTTTTGAGAATCGGTAAAAACGGAATTTTTAACATTGGTAAAATCAAAAATAAGCAATCTCAAAATCTATCTGAAGCGCAGGAAA
>JAVBQZ010000018.1:0-3941 GCA_031548505.1 Bdellovibrionota bacterium
AGCATTTGATACTTCAAGACCTAAGGCTATTGATTCCTTTTCAATTAAACGCATTGATACCAAATCATGAGTCGCGTCTGATAATTCACTTTTTGAAAGTGCGGAAATATTAACATTACTTTGCCCCATCATAGTTAAATATTCCTGCAAATCATTAAGCGTTAATGCTTCGCCATCAACACTGGCAATGACTCTATTAACAAGGCGTGAATCGTCGGCATTTGCATCAGTATTAGGGATTACAAATATAGATGTTAAGAGTAAAATTGAAATTAAAAATAAGTGCTTCATAAAATAAATAAAATAGCTACAATTTTCTATAAACGTATCGTAAATGCTCGTAATATGGGGTTAAGTTTGGAAAATAACAAATACTTAGCTTAGATGAAGAGACATTATCAATCATATGTCATAGTATTAATAGGCACTTTTGACGGTTGAACCATTCGCCCACCAACCATGACTTCTATAGGCACTCCTCCTTGAATTTTTAAAATTGTCATTCTGCGATTTATTTCTTTATTTGGATAAACTTTCAGCACCCCTGTAATTCCGCGCAACATTTTTGCGCGTTTCAAGGCTAAACCAAAATTTTGAATTGAACTAGGATCATTTCCAAAAATATTTAGCATCAATAGCGTCGCATCAAATGTTTGTGCTGCTAAAATATCCGGATCGCTTCCAAAACGCATATTATAACTTGTTATAAAATCACGTATATTACGTTGCTCACTCCAACGATAGAAAGGTGTAACAAAAACAGAACCATCCAATTCAACACTAAGAGAAGAAATTACTGCTTTATCGTCCCAAAGTGCAGTTCCCAAGAAAACAATATCAGGATGCAGTCGCTTAATATTAGTAATTAGTGATTTTGTATCGTCTAAAGCATCAGCAATAAATACTGCTTCACCTAAATCACGTGATGCGCTAGAAAATGCTTGACGCATACTAGTCAAATTTTTCTGTTTATAGGAACCCGAGTGCACAATTTGCCCTCCCATTGTACCTATAAAATTTTGAAACAATCCTGCCAACTCACGTCCTGTCTCATTCTCCGGATAAAAAACGCTAAATGATTTATAGCCAAGATTTATAGTAGCATACGAAACCAACTCTGCGATTTGATTACTCGCTGTCACCCCAAGGCGAAAACAATTATCAGAAATTTCAGTTATATTTTCTTTTTTTGCCAAAGAAATGAATGGCGTTTCACCAAGCATTACTTCATCACCAAGCAATTCGGTTGCTTTAACGTCCAATGGTCCAATTATAATTCTTGTCTGTCTCGGAATTAGAAGTGGGTCACGTTCAACAGCTTCTTCTATTTTTACTTCATTGCCATATTCATCAGTAGTAACTACTTCACGTGTTAAATTTACATCGTAAACTGCAGAATCAATATAATGAACTTTTGGCAAGGTTGCAGAGTTTCCAAAATATTGTTCAAGCGCAAGATTTATTCCATTTTGTGCGACTTTACCATACGGCGCAAGACGCCCGGATAATGGCAACACAGCCGTAATAACATTGTCAGGTAAAATAAATGGCTTTTTATCAGAGTAAAAATTTTGCGGGTCATCATACACTGTCGGTGTTGGTTCAGATGCGCGATAAGTTATAGGATTAGCCCACTCAATTTTTGGTGGATGTGCTTTAGGGTTCTTTTTACGATAATGTTCTTCTTCTTTAAATAACGGAATATAAAACGAGAGACGCCCCCAGCGATTACGCAGTTCCAAAAATTTCTCTATTTCAACAGTACTCAGAATTATACGACCAGTATTTTGTGTACTGGCATTCAAAGATGAATTTGAACCTAGTCGTTCTACTTTCTTTGATAAAAGATTTAACCAGGCAAGCGCCTGATCATAATTTCTTTGATAATAATAAGCATAAACCGCAATCAAAGTTAACTGTGGGGATAAATTATTTTCAGTTATAGAGCGCTCTTTGATATAAGCGGAAAGTTCAGCAAGTACCTGAGCTGAATTTCCCATTTTTAGAGCGACATTTAAACGATATAAAAAGGCATCGTCTTTAACTTGCGGAATTACCGCAGTGCGTTCTACAATTTTGTATTCTTCAATTGCCCGTTGTAATTCACCACGTTTTTCAAATTCCTCAGCACGCAAAAGCGCTTCATCACGGTTTGCACCAAATGCCCATATCTTCCAAGGCGGCGTGATATTTGAATAAGAAAATTCTTGTTGAATTTTTTGTGGAAGTTGAACCACTTGTGCTTTATCTTGCTGTGGAATTGGAAGCGAAGTTGAAGTTTCTTTATGTACAGGGACACAAGAAGTAAGCAAAAATGATACTAGTATAAAAAATATAGCAGATTTAATTGGAAATATTTTTAAGTATGTATTTAAAATCGTTGGAATTGTTACAAAGGGGAGGGGTATCTGTCTCATATTTTTTATTGATAATTACTTTTGCATAGTGAAAGCGGGACGAACGGATATATACTCCTGTTACTTGAGTTTTTCGATATAGGATTTGGAGTTTTTATAAACATCTTTTTTGTTTGGCTATCGCTTCGCGATGCTTCTATTATCATAAACAGGAGTATATTTGTATATGGCTCCGCTATCGCTCCGCATACTCATGCTCCAAAAGATGATTGAAATACTGAAATTCTCAAGGAGCATGAGTATATCTTATTTCTTTGACTTTCAAGACAAATTTTTCCCAAAATTTTGTTCTGTAAAATCTGACAACTAGTGTTTTTATTACGAAAGTATTACTTAATAAATACAGATAGATAGATATATGGTCAGTTTCCTTGATTTTTCCAGTATCTTAATTTTATTTTTGAATGATAATTGTGCGAGCTATGTGTAATGCACAATTTACAATGCACAATGTACAATTCCCCTCCCCACAACATCAATTGAGTAATTCACAATTGCAACCTATCATATTTAGGGGATGGGCTGGGAATTGTACATTGTGCATTGTAAATTGTGCATTGTAAATTGTGCCTTGAGGCATCATAGATATTCTTAAATAAGATATTTTCGTAACATATAGTTTTAGCACATTCTCATTTTCTTTGCTTCTTCCATTGTTTGCATTCCAACATTTGCTCCTGTCTGCATAAAATTTTTTATTTGATGAGTTTTACCTTCACGAATTAGATTTTTAATCGCCGAAATTGCGATAAGCACTTCAAAACAAGCGGTACGTTTTTGTGTTGTATTTGGAGTACTATTTCCTTTTGTATTATCATTACCACTTTTATCAATTAAAACTAACTCCTGTGATATAACAGCAGTTAGTGTTTCGGCGAGCAAACAACGAATTTGATTTTGCTGGTTTGCTGGAAAAACATCTATGATGCGGTCAACTGTTTGAACTGCACTTGAAGTATGTAATGTTCCAAATACAAGATGTCCTGTTTCGGCTGCTGTAAGCGCAAGTGCAATTGTTTCTAAATCACGCAGTTCGCCAACTGCAATATAATCGGGATCTTCACGCAAAGCATATTTTAGCGCAGAAGCGAAAGAACTTGTGTGAAGCCCAACCTCCCTTTGTGAAACTAGACAATTGGCATTTTCATAAACATATTCAATCGGATCTTCAATTGTAATAATATGCCCTTTTTGGTTTTGATTTATCGTATTCAATATTGCTGACATCGTAGTTGATTTTCCACTTCCGGTTGCACCAGTAATTAAAATTAATCCTTTTTTATATTTTGTAAGTTCAGTAAAAATTCGTGGAGCATTTATTTGTTCTAAGGTTGGTATTATAGAATTAATAAGACGAAGGGTGAGTGCTAATCCGGTATTAGTGTAAAATAAGTTCGCACGTAAACGAAGAGAATCCTCGAGTGTAATTGCAAAGTCATATTCTTGTTTGGGACTAACATTTTTATTTTGATGATATCCTATCCCTGCATATTTTTGTAAAAACTCTTGAATCTGTTGTTCAGT
>JAVBQZ010000009.1:0-19702 GCA_031548505.1 Bdellovibrionota bacterium
ACTTTTACCCCCCCCCCCCACCCCACTCACACACACACCCTCAACTTCCAGTCAGTTATTTACAATTACAGTTTCTCTCCAACTTTATCGTTTTGTTGTGAGAGGCTGGGAATTGTGCATTGTGCATTGTAAATTGTGCATTACGTAAGTTTTACATAACAGTTATTCAAAAATAGACCTTCTGCGAAAGTCTAATCTCTCTATAGAGCCGTCGCTGTAAAATTAAGATACAGGAAAAATCAAGGAAATTGACTATACTCCTTAATCTTGAGCTCGCGTTATACGTAGAAACTTTGTTTGAAAAGCCAAATTTTTTGTAACCATTTGTAAGGACGCTATAAATTGATATCCACGCAATGTTATTTTTAGCATCAATTCCGCCTATTTTTATGTATTTTAAAATTTCTTGAATAAAATTTCTTGCTCTATATGTTTTAAATGCATTAAGCAGCACGCCGCTTGTAGGTGATTTACATTATATTGTTTTTTTTCAATTTTCAATGGAGGCATTATGACATTTACAAAATTTGAAATCAGGGGAAACGCTTCACAAGGTTTTGCGCTTTCTAATCGTGAACAAATTAAGACCTCTGAGGCACAGGATTTGATGACATATTGTGAAGATGTTTCAAGTATTAAGGATATGATTACAAAAGAATATTTTTCAAATCCTTCTGACTATGACATCTACAAAAATTCTAAAATTTTCCGTGATGATACGGGATATCATTTTATTATAACCGAATCATAATAAATAAAATTTCTGTTACATCATTAGGTGTTACAGATAAATGAGGATACAGTAAGGAGTATTGCATGCGCTCTTTATCTGTTTTTGCGTAAGAAATTCATCTATTATACATCATAACAATATGCCTTCCAGAGAAGATGTCATCGAAATTTTAAAAACTGTTGTTGATCCGGAATTGTTTATTGATATTTGGACACTAGGATTAATTTATAAAGTAGAATTACCTGATACTGATAAAATCTATATTCAGATGACGTTTACAACGGTTGCTTGCCCATTAGCACCGATGATTATCGAGGAAGTTAAACAAAAGGTTGGAACGCTTGATGGTGTTAAAGAAGTAGAAGTCGAGGTTGTCTTTGAGCCATTATGGGAACCGTCGGAAGAGTTAAAAGCTATGCTAGGTTTATTGTAATTTATTTTAATTATGAGCTATGTCCCAAGCCTAATCATTTCAGAAAATTGTAGGATAGAGAAAGTACGTGAGCTTTCTGCAATCGGACAAACCCTTGTTAGAGTGGGTGAAAATGTCAATTACAATACTCCCGTATTGTCAACTGAGTTGCCAAATGAAATTTATATCATTCGCATACCTGAAAAAATAGGTGTTGATATTTCACAAGTTAAAAATGGTCTTTGTTGCGAAGTTGGTGCTGAAGTCGTAGAGGGTGAAGTCATTTTTAATTTAAAAACATTTTTTGGTTTTTTTAATATAACTTTGAAAAGCCCTGTCACTGGAACAGTAGAATTTTTTAATGAATCGGTAGGGCATTTAGGGATTCGTCGTCCTGCAGAACAAATATCCATTCCTGCATTCATAAATGGAAAAGTAATTGAAGTACAAGAAAACAAAAGAGTAAAAATTAAAGGTGAAGGAACCTTATTACAAGGTATTTTTGGGGTTGGTGGAGAAACATTTGGTGAGATTCTAACGCTAGGTTTTGAAAATAATAAAGTTATCAGTAAAAGCGATTTAGAAAATTTAGAAAATTTAGCAGGGAAGGTGTTAATAGGCGGAAAAACATTTGACTTGTCTGCGTTGCATTTTGCAGTTCAAAATAATGTCGCTGGAATCTTTACTGGTTCTATTGATTCATCTGTTCTCGATGATTTTTTGGGATACAAAATCGGTGCGGCTATTACTGGCGATGAAAAAATCGGTTTAACATTAATTGTGAGTGAAGGTTTTGGTGATCTAGCAATTTCTGAAAATATAATGCGTATTGCTCGTAAAATGAGCGGGAAAATTTGTTCTCTCAATGGGGCAACTCAAGTGCGTTCTGGCGCAATGCGACCTGAATTAATTGTTTCAAATGAGTTAGTGGATGGTGAAGTCACAGAAGAATCAAACATAGCATCAACAAATATAAATACAGATGAATTAAAGATAGGGAAACAGATTAGAATCATTCGTGAGCCAAATTTTGGTATATATGCGACAATTTTAAATTTACCTGTAGAGATGATGAAACTGGAAAGCGGTGCTATCGTTCGTGTTGCACAAGTTAGATCGAACGACGATGGCCGTGAATTCCTAGTTCCGAGATCCAATATAGAATTAGTATGATGTAACTATTATTTTGTTATCTTACTTTAAAAGAGGAAAAATTTATAGAAATAAAGAGATATGAAGTAGGGCTATCAGGGAATAGAAGTTAAGTATGACGAATAAAGAATCTAAACGTATAAAAATTAGGGATAAGAATATATACGATATGATTACAAAAGGAGTATTTAAATCTAAGGTTATACTCAATAAAAAGAAAAGCCCTAAAAAAACTAAAATTGACCTAGATATTGAGAAATAGTTTTACGCATTCTCTATAAAATCTCCCAATTTTCGTAATGCTGCTGTTCTGATTTGTGAGGCGCGGGATTCTGTGACGCCGATTATTTGCCCTATTTCTTTTAGGTTTAGTTCTTCGTAAAAATATAAACTGATAACAAGTTTTTCGTTATAAGGGAGTTTTTCAATGGCTTTTGCGATAGTTGTCGTTCGCTCTTCTTCAATTAGCGAACCTAGTGGGTTAACAAAATTAGTTAGATTATTAATATTATCTGATGAAATGTATTCTTGACTAAGATGCTCTTCACCATGTTCAAAATTAAAATCATCAAAACTAATAATTGCTGCTGTACTTAATTTATCTAGCATTTTTTGCGCTTGATTCTCTTCAATTTTAAGTTTTGCTGCAATTTCTGCTGCTGTTGCTTGGCGTCCTAGCTTTACCTCTAAATCACTTACTACTGCCTTTAGTTGATTGATTTTAATTCGGTCGGTACGTGACATCCAGTCTTGATCACGGAAACTATCTAAGATTGCGCCACGAATTCTAATCTGTGCATAAGTTAAAAAGCTAGTTTCTTGTTTTTTGTCGAATTTTGCAAGCGCGTCAACAAGGCCAATCATGCCGGAGGTCATCATTTCATCTGTATCAACAGAATTAGGCAAACGCGATGCCATCCTATGAACGACACGGCGAACAAGCGGCAAGAATTGTTTAATCATCTCTTCGCGCTTTTCTTCTGAGATTGCCTCAGTAATGCTAACACTACTTTTTCGAGCAATTTTTTTAACCATATAAAAAACCTAATGCAGAGTGTAGAAAGTGAGTAAACCTAATTGTTTCTAACTATTTTATCCCCTTTCTCCTTATTGTATCTTTGTCCAATTCTTCAAAAATGTTTTTGAAGTTTTCAACTAAGATTGAATATTTGCGGATAAAATAAGATAATACAGTCAAGATAAGTGTAATTATAAAACAGCGGTACAAAATTTCTTTTACTGCAATACCAGCATTCCAGCCTCCAATGATGGTAATCAAGATACAAAATAAGATGCTTCCCGCGAGAATTTTTTCCAAATTTGTTGAATAAGACTTTGAGGCAGTAATCCTGTTGCTTTTATTATCATTTTTTTTCTTTTTGCCCTTTTTTTCTGCTTTTTCTGTTGAAGTAGGCGCGTCAGTTGTCGCAGAGCTATCTGTTAGTTCAAGGGGATTATTCTCTTTCTCTTCCTTTTTTTTCTTATCCATAAATTATTATTTGTTACTTTATATTAGTAAATAATTTTTCAGTATAAGCTTTAAATATTTACATTTTACTTTGTACCAATTCATTAAAGAAAAATTGCATACCGCCGTGCATAGCGCGTACTTCTACATCTTCATTAATTTTCTTTGCGATACGTTGTACGTCGATACTCGCTTTTGCACTTGGGAATAATTCAATATACGGCTTTTGCTTTTTCAATGATTCAGTAACTGCATTATCATCAGTAATTGATCCTAAATATTTTAAACGAACATTTAAAAACCTATCTGCGATTTGTGCTAATTTCCCATAAGTCTTTTTACCATCTATGTTATCGCTTGCACGATTTACTAGGATTGAGACTTCATTAACACCACTTGTTGTGTGTAAAACCTTAATTAACGCGTAAGCACCTGCAATTGAAGTCGCTTCTGGGGTGACAATGATAATGTTTTCTTCAGCCGCCAGATTAAAGTAAATTACATCTGTACCGATGCCGGCTGCAGTATCTATAATTAAATGGTCGTATTGATAACAAAGATCCTGGACAGCATTCAAAATTTTAATACGGTTTGTTTCATCCATATTGACTATACTTGCGACGCCACTTGATGCCGGAATTATATCTACACCAGATTCTGTGTGAACGATAATATCTTTAATATTTGCTGTGTCATTTAAAACATCTGAGATATTAGCCTTAGAATTAAAGCCAAACAGAATATTTACATTTGCCAATCCTAAATCTGCGTCTAAAACTAGAACTCTGCTACCATTTAATACAAGTGCTGTTGCCAAATTTACTGCAGTGTGCGTTTTGCCAACTCCACCTTTGCCGCTTGTTATCGTAATTACTTTTGCTGGTTTAATCATTGTTTGTATCCTTACTAATATTGTGTTTTTAAAATTTTTTATTTTTATTGTTTATTAAACAATAAATTAATAATTTGTTTCGAAAGTTTATCTTCGTTAATTGTTAAGCTACTTGTTAATTCTCTATCACTAGTCACGAAATGCAATGGCAATTTGTGTTGTAATAAAGTGTTAATACAAGGTCCGAAATAACAGGTTTCATTTGTTTTTGTGATACCTAATCCTTCCAACTTTAAAATTGAAAATGTGTTAATTGTTTTTTTTAAATCATAAACATTTGCACTTGCCGGTAATAACAAAATCTTTTTTATTTGCTCTGCTTGCGAGGCCCGCATAAAGTTATAATGATTGAGGGTGTCGCCCATCTTCATAATTTGCTCTATTTCTTGTGCATTATATCCGGTTGTATCAAGCAGTATTAAATTAAAATTTTGCAAATCCTTGAAAGTTAAAATCAAATCACGTGTGCCACGGACTAAATGAACAGGGATATTTAAGATTTCTCCAAACTTTCCGAGTTGACGTGCACCATCCATTTTATGATTATCCAACGTGATCATTGCTACATTTTTACCAGCGAGTTTTGCTTGGTATGCGAATTTTGCTATGGTTGTAGTTTTACCGACGCCGGATGTGCCAAAAAACGCGATTTTTTCTGGTTCTGCTCTCCATTTATAACCGTAAGTGATATGGCGAGCTAAAATTTTCGCGAAAGCATCAAGGTTAATATTTTCGTTATGAATTAAATCATCTTCATTATTTTTAATTAGTAATTCACAAAAACGATCTTCTAATCCACTAGCTTGCAATAATGCTTTAAAATTTTTTAACACTGGATTTTC
The DNA here is from genome assembly GCA_031548505.1 of Bdellovibrionota bacterium. GTDB lineage: Bacteria > Bdellovibrionota_C > UBA2361 > SZUA-149 > JAITKM01 > JAITKM01. The sequence continues at coordinate 5,500 of JAVBQZ010000009.1, forward strand.
GGTTTTTTTCTTTTTGGAAATTACATCTTCATTACCGAGAAAACTATATTCTTTGACAATCGAAGTTGTTGCGCAGGTAGTATTTATTATATTTTGTCCTTGTATAATTTGCATAAAATTAATTTAACTTACAATTTCACAGCTATAATTCACATCTACCTAATACTAGGTTAGTTGTGCATTGTTCTTATTCTGCCCCCACCATACCAATTGATTGAACTTGAATTGTCGAATTCGCTATTAGTTCTTGATGAGAGATAATTCTAAAATCCGGCATGTATGCCTGAACTAACGCATACAAAGGTGAGCGCAAACGCGCTGAGCAAAGTAAAATCGGCGTTAATCCTTGTTGTTTAAATTTTTCCTTCAATGCACGTAAATTCTGAATAAAACGTTGTCCGATGCTAGGCTCAAGTGCGAGATATGCACCTTGTTCATTAATTTGAAGTGCGTCATTCAATGTTTTTTCTAAAACAGGATTTATGCTTGCTAATGGTAAAACGCGGTCATCTAATAAATATTTGGCAGTGATTGAACGTGCAAGTGACAGGCGAACATACTCAATTAAACGGTCTGATGTTTTAATTGTTACGCCATAATCAGCGAGCGTTTCCATAATTGTGCGTAGGTCCTTAATACTTACGCCTTCGCTTAATAGTCCTGATAAAACTTGTTGCACTGTGCCTAGCGGTAAAGTTGCAGGTACAACTTCTTCTACAAGTTTTGGATATTGTTTCGCGAGATTGTCCAATAGAATTTGTGTTTCTTGTCTGCCCAAGATTTCGCCCGCATAATTTTTGATAACTTCTGTTAAATGCGTCGTGATGACAGTTGTTGGATCAATGATTTCGTAACCTGCACGAATTGCGCGATCTTTATCGGCTGCTGCAATCCAAAGTGCGTCTAACCCGAATGCCGGCTCTTTGGTCGGTATGCCATTAATTTTTGTTTCAGAATTACTATAATCAATTGCTAAGAAATGATTTGGCATTACAGTGGCTTTTGCAATTGGCACACCTTTTAGCATAAAGCGATACTGCGTTGGTTCTAAGCGTAAATTATCTTTAATATTGATAGATGGGACAATAAAACCTAAATCAAGTGCGAATTGTCGGCGTAATCCGCGAATACGATTGATAAGTTCTCCACCGCTTGAGCTATCAATTAGAGGAACCAATTCATAGCCAACTTCCAATTCTAGAAGATTTACCCCAAGTAATGTTTTAACTTCCTCCGTGCTACCAGGGACTGGTGCGGATGATTTTTTATCATTCTCTTTAGTTTCTTTTTCTACAATTTTTTGTTCAGCGAGATGACGTTTACCTGCACCTACTGCACAAATTGCTGTTGTGCCTGCAAGGAACATAAATGGTATGAATGGTAGTCCAGGAATTAGAGCGAAGAGAAGCGACGTGCCAGATGCAAGCCAAAGAGGTTTATTAAATTTTGTAATTTGTGACGTAACTTCTGTGCCTAGATCAGAGCCGTTTGATGAACGCGCAACAATTAAACCAGCGGAAACTGAAATGATCAGGGAAGGGATTTGTGAAACAAGCCCATCACCAATAGTTAGTAATGTATATGTTTGTGCTGCGTTTTTCCAATCCATATCATGCATCACAGCACCAATGATTAGACCTCCAATGATATTGATGGCAGTGATGACAATACCTGCAATTGCATCGCCACGTACGAATTTAGAGGCACCGTCCATTGAGCCATGAAACTCTGCTTCATCACTCAATTCTTTTCGTTTTGCCCTTGCCTCGTTCTCGTTAATTAAACCTGCGTTCAAGTCGGAGTCGATTGCCATTTGTTTACCGGGCATTGCATCTAAAGTGAATCGTGCTGCAACTTCTGCGATACGTACTGCACCTTTGTTTATGACCAAAAAGTTTACAAGAGTAATAATTATAAAAATAATGATACCGACGACATAACTTCCACCGACGACAAAATTTCCGAAGGCTTGAATTACGTGACCTGCGGCGTCCATACCATTATGCCCGCCTAAGAGAACAAGACGAGTAGATGAAATGTTCATTGCAAGACGGAATAAGGTAGTTATAAGTAGTAAGGCAGGATATGAAGAAAATTCGAGCGGTCGCGATATATATATGGAGACGAACAAAACGACGAGCGATATAGTAATATTGAGTGACAAAAGAATGTCAAGAACAGGCGCTGGTATCGGAATTATCATAATAATTATGACACCCACAAGCATTATGGGAACCATTGCGCTGATGTTTATTCTTGATTTTTTATTCTGTTGAGACATCAAAAACCTTTTAGTTATTAATAACTTATTCCTAATAAAACAAAATATGCGGCGCGAAAACATCGCGTTTTGTTTTAGAGTTGTAACAATAATAAAAATTTGACATCTCCTATTGTGCAAGATGTATGCCAAGGGTAGGGGGATGTTATCGTAGCCTTAAGGTTGTTAGTTGTTAGAAAATAAAGGCAGTTGTATTTACAACAGGCAATTGAAAATCGCTACTATAGCAATAGTGGCGAGGTATGCGCAGAGATTTATATACTCCTGTTACTTGAATTTTCCCATAAAGCGATTTCGTTTTTACAAGTACTTTTCTTGTTTAGCCATCGCTTCGCGATGCTTTTAATATTATAAACAGGAGTATATTTGTATATGGCTCCGCTAACGCTCCGCATACCCATGCTCCAAAGAGGTTCCAAAAAAAGGGGGATTCTCACGGAGCATGAGTATATATTTTTTGAATAACCCTATATTTATTATTATCTATGTCCGATCTAAATTCTGATGTTCAACAATTTTCACAAATATTTAAAAGAATTGAAAATGAGGTTTCGCGCCTAATTGTTGGCCAGCGGGAAGTAATCCGCTTAACGTTGACGGCGATTTTTGCTGGCGGTCATGTTTTGCTTGAAGGGGCGCCGGGTTTGGGTAAAACTCTATTGGTAAAAACAATTGCAAAAACGCTTGGATTATCATTCCATCGTATTCAATTTACCTCTGATTTAATGCCTAGTGACGTGACTGGTACACAGGTTTTAACAGAGGATAACAATGGTAGGCGCTCGTTTGTATTTAAACCGGGGCCATTGTTTTCAAATATAGTACTTGCCGATGAAATAAATAGAACTGGTCCAAAAACGCAATCGGCTCTTTTAGAAGGAATGGAAGAGCATCAGGTGAGTGTGCTTGGGACAACCCACCGTTTGCCGGAACCATTTTTTGTTTTGGCGACACAAAATCCCGTTGAATTAGAAGGGACGTATCCATTGCCAGAAGCACAGCTAGATAGATTTTTGTTTAAAGTTCTTGTGCCTTCACCGACTGCCGTTGAATTGAAAGAAATTTTAGCGCGTACAACTAGCACGCAGGATATTAAGATTTCCTCTGTATTTCAGGAAAATGAGACAGCTAATGCGATTATGGCTATGCGTGCATTAGTGAGGAAAGTCGTCATTGCACCGCAGCTCGAGGATTTATTAATTAGTACGGTTTTCGCGTTGACGCCTGGAAATAGAAACTGCACCGACCTAACTGCTGAATATGTACGATTTGGCCCTGGCCCACGTGGTGCGCAATCAGTATTGCTTGCAGCAAAGGTATTTGCACTTTTAGATGAACGATTAAATTTGGCTTATGAAGACATTCATGCCGCATTGACGCCGGCATTACGTCATCGTTTAATTTTAAATTATCAAGCAGAGGCAGAAGGGGTTACGGCGGATCAGTTGATAGCAGAGGTTTTGAAAAAGTAAGTTTTTAATTATTAATTTTATTAGACTAAAACATTATCATTTCATCATATAACATTCGATAATCTGGGAGTTCATTATGCCTAAAAAAGAAAGCAAAAATTTTGAGGAAAATTTTCAAAAATTAGAAGATCTTTCCAAAGAATTGCAGGAAGATAATATTTCAATAGATGAGTTAATCCCGCGAATGAAGGAAGCTTTAGAATCAATTAAAATTTGCAAAGATATCCTTAAAGATACAAAGATCCAATTAACAAAAATCAGTAAGGAATTTGAAATTAATGCGGAGAACTAATCTTTTTACACCAGATTTAATATTAGCTGACTATTTTCTTTTAATAAAATAAATTAGACTTATTATTGCGTCAGCGTTTGCTGCGTTTTTTGTGCGATGTTTTTTGCGTTTGTTAAGATCGTGTGTATTCCTGCAAGAGATTCATCCTTTTTAATATATTCTAATGCATCATGTTTATAAGTTTGCGTTTTTTGCTTGCCATTTATTTGTAATATAACTGGCGGATGGATTGGCGATAAACTTTCAATAAATAGTTCGCATTCTTCAGAGATTTCATCGTCTAAAACGACTACATCCGGTCGTTCGGTTTCCAAAATGCGAAGTCCTTCTGTCGCATCTTGTGCGTAAAGCAATTCCAATTCTTCTTGGCAGCTTAACGCTTTTGCAATGCATTTTTTAAATTCAAAAGTTAATTTATCTTCTTCAACAAAAAGAATTTTTGTGGTGTTTGTAGTTGCATCCTGCATAAAAACTTTCCTAAAATTGTGTAAACCATTTAAAACTGCTGTGTAAGTGGTGGTATCGACAGGGCAAAGGAAATACTAAAATGATGCGATAATCAGCCTAATTGACTATCATTTATGCGTTATAAATTTTAACTTGAAAGGATTTTATTGATTATGTAGGGGCTGGAGTGTCAGTTAATTTTTAAACCATAATTTTGATTATATTATGAGAAACCTTTCTATCACTTTTACAGTTCTTTTAATAAGTACTTTTCTAATTTCATCTTGTTCGGTTGTTGAAAACAAAAAGGTTAAGCGTGAGGCGGAGCTTCCTGCAGATTATAATCAACAGCAGAGTGATAGGCAGGCAGTAGTTAATGAAATGGAAGCTTCTAAATGGGGACAAGCCGAAACCAAACCATATGATGAACGTTATAGAACGTCACCTGATTCATTTATTTACCAAGGGAATGTAAAATAAAGATAAAATGATATTTTAGTAATGTGGTATTAATTGCTAAGATATTTTTTTATGTAATTTGCCATCGCTATTGTCGTTTTCACAGTCTTTTATTGCACATCATATTTTTTACCAATCTTTATCCGGTAGTTTGCCGTTGTTATATTGTTTTAGTTGGCGTAATGCTTCCATTTTGCGAAATTCGTTAAGGGCACTTTTATTTTCTTTGAGTGCATTCAATAATGCTTCACCGGCAATAGCCGATTGGGTTTCTATATCTGGAGTATTATCGTTTTTATTCTGGGTTGGAGTAGTTTGATTATTGTTGTTATCTTGCTTTGATTCATTTTGATTTTCTATATCCTGCTGCTTGTTCTTTCCTTCTTTTTGTTCATTTTTATTATCAGTTGCAGTGGCTTGGCTACTGCTGTCCTGTCTTTCTTGCTCCGATTCATCTTTACCTGATTGGTTTTGATTTTTAGGATTTTTTTTCTCTTCATTATCAGATGAATTTTGATTATTACCTTGTAGTTGATCTTGATTTTGCTGATCTTTTCCTTCTTCTTTTTCTTGATTATCCTCTTGTTGTTTATCTTTATCTTCTTGGTTTTGCTGCTGATCGTTTTGACATCGTTGCTGGTTATCTTGTTCCTGTTCCTGATTTTGCTTTAGTAACTTTTTTACAATCTCAAGATTTTTTTTTGCCTGATTATTTTGTGGGTTAATTTTTAAGATATTCTCATAATTCTCAATTGCTTCTGGATATTTTCGCTGTTGAGCTTGTGAATTTGCAAGATTATAAAGTGCAGTTTCATTTTGTATCGGATTTTCTGCACTTATTTCACTTGCTTTTGCAAAATATTTTTCTGCCTCAATAAAATTATTTTGACGATAAAGCGAATTACCTAATGCAAGGTTTGATTTATAATCGTTGGGGTTATTTTTCAGAATATCGGCAAATTCTTTACCAGCAGTTTCAAAATCGCCGGCATAATATTTTTCTTGTGCTTGCTGTTGTAACTTTGAATCAGCGTAAGCATTTGTTGTTATAAGCAAAAATAGTGTTACAGTTTTAAAAAAATATTTGTGAAATGGCGTGCGAATTAAAATTGCGGGGAGTAGCAAAAGTAGCATTGCTAAAGCAATCGGTAATTGGTAAAATTCGTTTTTTACACGGATTTTTCCAGTTTCAAATTCATCATCAGTCAATTCGCTTTTCATTTGTTTATATATTTTCCCCGCTAAATTAGAACTAGTTAATGCAGGAATGTAAATCCCATTTGTTTCTCGCGCTAATTGCTCTAAAAAATCCCCATTTAATTTTGAAATAATGACGTTGCCATCTTTATCTTTTTTATATGAACCATTTTGAGTCGGAATAGGCGCGCCATTTTTGGTTCCCATTCCTAATATAAATGTCTTGATGCCATATGTATTAAGTTGATGCTTGATATTATTTAAATTGCCAGTTAATTCTTCCCCATCTGTTAATAAAAATACAGCGCGATTTTTTTTAATATTGGTTTCGGCTTTATTTTCTGAAAGTGAAAATGCTTCTATTACTTTGAGAAAAGCAATTTCAAAATTTGTTCCCGGTACTGGAATTAAGTTCGTATTTAATGAATTTAAAAATTGCCTAAATGTTGTTAAATCAGACGTTAAAGGTGTTTCAATAAAGGCAGTTCCTGCAAAAGCAACGAGTGAAACGCGATCATTTTGTATAGTATTTAAAAAATCTAAAATAATATGTTTGGCGACTTGTAGCCGATTTGGGAAAATATCTGAAGCAAGCATTGATTGTGAAACGTCTATGGCGATAACAATGTCAATTCCTTTTTGCTGATTATCACGCAATGTCCAGCCAAATTGCGGACGTAAAACTGCGAAAGCAAGTAAGGTGAGAAAAAGAAAGAGAAAATAAATATCGTATTTTAGATGCTTTTTATATTTTGTAAAATTATCTACAACAATTGATTGAAGGTGTTCGTTTCCAAAGCAATTTAACGTTTTTAACTTATTTTTATTACATAAAAAACGGAAGGCAAGTCCAATTGCAATAATCGCGACAGCTAAAAATATTAAGTTTATATTAGACAAGGACATTGCTCATTAACTTAAACGCGTTATGAATATCGTGTTGGGTTACACTAGCATCAATTGGCAGTAATAGTGTTTTTTGTGCTAGTAATTCTGACTGCTTATATTCAAGTGTAAGTAGAGATTTTTTATCTAAATGTTCGTAAAATTTAGTAGGTAAAGGATTTTTGTCAGAAAGTTTATCCATAAAAACATTTGCAGAAGCCAATTCATTTTTAATTTGCTCTGCAATATTACGAGTCGGCAATATGATTGGATAATAAGTAGGGCAGGTAAAAGTCGAAATATCAAGCTTGCGTTGAGTGAATGGTTGAATAAGCATTTGCCCAGTTAGCAATTCCTGCCAAGTTTTTAAGTTATTAATAAAACATTTTTGTTGTTGCTCCAATTTATTGAGCTGTGCAAGGCCGACAATTAGCTGCCAAACTGTTGCTTTAGTTTGTGATGTGCGTTGCCTATTTTTATAAGTATTGTTACGCGCGTATTCAAAATATTTCAATGGAAGCAAATTCAATGAAGAACTTTGAATGTTATCGCAAAGAAATTTAAATTCTTGCGGTAATTCAGAAGTCCTGTTGTGACGCATGATTCCTCCGCCGTCCAAACAATTAAATCCAAGATTGAAAATTGAGAAAAAATTGCCATTTTTAAAGGTTTTTATTTGTTCGTCGTTAAAAACTAGAAAAGCATCAGTCAAATCATTTAAGATGTAATGATTATTCTGGGCCTTAAAGTTTATGTTATCTTTTATGCCACAAATATTATCAATTAGAATACAAACATTTTTATCGTCCGATAGTGTATTAATGTAAGAATAGTTTGTTTCTAGTGTTAATGGGTTAAGCGGTAGAAAGATAATCTCACAATTATTATCTAATGCAAATTGAGCGACGTAAGGAAAGGTATAGTAGGTGACAGCGAAGGTTGGTTTTAAAAATGCCTTTGTAAAAGAAGTCAGAAATTGATTTAAGGCAGCAGATGCTGAACCGCAGATACAAACTTCATCAGCGGGAGAACGCTTTAGAAGTTCTTTTTTAATTTTTGAAAGAGCCGTTGTAACTTCATCTTGCTTTTTTAACTTTGATGTTTGTTCAGTATCACTGATAGCATCGATTACGTCTTCGCAAGCTAATGCTGAAATAACTTGGTTGTTCTTGGATAAGAACATTTTGTCTGTTAGGCGTAGAAAAAATCCGTTCATGCGCGACAGTCTATGCTTAATCTAGTAGTTTAGAAAATAGTTTTTTTTAATGAAGTATTTAGTTGCTTACTTCTTCTTTTGCCCAATCGCGAATTTTTGCGATCAAATGGAATAAGCCGTTTGTTCGGTTTGGTGAGAGATGACCTGTTAAACCAATTTTTTCAAAAAGTGCTTCGATCTTTAGCGTCAGGATTTCTTGTGGTTTTTTGTTTAAGTAAATCAGGCGTACAAGGGCGATTAAACCTTTTACTATTTGTGAATCACTATCGGCAACAAAATCAAATCCAATATCACTGTCTTGACGTTCAAGCCAAACATTACTTTGACAACCACTTAATTTTGTTTTCTCTGTTTTGTCTTGTTCTGGGATTAATGGTAATTCTTTTCCAAGTTCAATTATATAACTATACCTTTCTTCCCATTCTAAAAGGTCTTCAAATATTTCAATCAATTCTTCTGGCGACATGTATTTATAATTAAAATAGCGGTTTTGCAAAAGTAAGAGCAGAAATTTAGTGTATACACTCGTTACTTGATTTTTACCGTAGAAGTATTAAGCATTAAAGTACAATAAATTCATACTTTCACAGCTTATAAAAAAGATAATGCCAAGCAATAGCATTTGTGCTACGGGACGCCCCGCTTTTCCCACTTTTTTACATATTTAGCAACATAAGACCTTCTACTATATTTTGTAGAAGGCATTACGTAAAAAGTTCAAAAGGAGTTCAAATGGAATCTTTAGATAAAAATACTGCGTCAAAAAGGAATTTACAAGAAGAGTTAATTGAAGAGGGTATTGAATTAACAAGCGAGCAATTGTCAGACATAGCAAAAGACAATCCTGTAAAAACTGCAATTGGTCATGGAACGATTATTGAAGGTAAGTTTCGGTTTGATTCACCAGTCAGAATTGATGGTGAGTTGTCTGGAGAAATTCTCTCGGATAGCATTCTGATTGTCGGCGAAACAGCAGTTATCAAAGCTCAAGTGAAAGTCGGAAGCTTAATAGTTTACGGCAAAATTATTGGCGATGTCATTGCAGATGAATTAGTTTATATTAAACCTGATGGGATTCTCGATGGTAGTATTACAACCGCACGAATTGCGATTGATGAAGGTGGGTATTTTAAGGGGCAGTGTGTGATTAGTGGTCAATGTTAATGTTATTTTTTTTATAACTGGAGTGTTTTATGGTGCGTCTTCTTTTTGTTTTTACTTTAGTATTTTTTACCTCTTGTGCGTCTTCTTTAGAAACAAAATCAAACTATGTTTCGGGTAATCCTCTTACCATTGATATTTTTGCAGCGCGAGGTTTTCTAACTGGCACAAATTATGAGCGCTATTATTTTGATGATAATATTTTATGGCGTGAATGTGGCGATGTTACAAAAGAGGATAACCAAAAATCAGATGTTTTACTCCCTGCCTTTGCTTTTCATCCAAATTTAAAATTAGAAAATACTGGTAAGGAATTGTTGAATGCTGAAGAATTTAGAAAAATTTCTAATACGGCGGTTAATCTTTTTGATGTTATGAGTGAAGAAAATATCACTAATTTGCCGCCGCCCGAATCTTTATCCTCGCTTTCAAATGCAGGAGTGTTTGAAATTCGTATTAATTACAATGGCAAGGAACGAGCATTTACAACTTCATTAGACGGAATTAATGAAGGTAAGTTAGGTGTTCAGCGTATGACTCGTACCTTATTTACTTTGATTCGCGGAGTAGGACCGGTAATATGTGGTTCACAAACATTTTTCGGAATTGAGCGAAGATAGTTAATTTCTAAAGATTTCTGTTGCGTGGGATTATTTGTAAGAATAGAAAAAAATCATCTATCAGTGCTTTTCTTAATAGAAGATTTCTACCACATTAAAACAGGACCTACCATAAAAGATGTTTCCCTACATACGATACCATCGTGATAATTGAAATAAAATGTAATACCGTAATTAGGATTAAGCATTGCAGAAATATTTGCATGAATTGATTGCGTGTCCTTTTTACCAACCAAACTATCTTGATAGACGTATCTAAATTCAGAATTAAACATTCTATAACGATGTTTTAAACTGAGGCCGTAGACTAAAGAATCGTTGCTGGTTTTAGTGTCAATATTCATGTCAGCCATAGGGATATTTATTGCTTTTGCTTTAATATCCACATCGGTACGTGTCCAAGCAAAACTCAAATAAGGATTTAAAATTAAATTCTGTTCTTTTAAATTTATGCGCAAACCAAGTTTTGCAATTGGTTCTTTAACTACGATACGGACTTTGCCATCCATATCAAAAATATCACCTTGTTTTTTATAATTACCACCAGCTATTTTTTGATAAACATAACCGAAGCCAATATTTGGCGTAACGACTGTATCTTTGTTTAAATAAGCATTCACAAAAAACGCGTTGCCATAAATATTAAAATTTTCATGCACGGGAATCATTGGCGCGAAAGGCGAACCGGTGATTTTTGGTAAATCTACAAAATATTTAGCATTATTAACTTCAGTATGCCAAAATGAATTTGAGACATCAAAATTTTTCCCAATCCATAAACCGAATATTCCTTGAATTGCAGAAGTATCTTTAATTCTGCCTGCAAGCGGTGCTTCTAAATTCTGTAAAGTAATTTCAGCATTAGTTGAACCAATGAGCGGAGTAATTAGAAATAAATTATCTTGTGCAAATTTTTTCTTAAATGCCTCTGCAAGTGTTTTACGTTCAGCGTCGCGTTTTTCGCAGTAGTCACGTAGTTGTCGTATATCAGATAAATCAGTGTGCTGTGCATAGGAAAATGCAGGGATAAATAAAACAACAAATAGCAGATATGTAATTGTGAAAAATATCTTATTCGATATTTTTGTAGTGGATAATAGCATAGAGGAAGATATATAATTTATATTCATGTTACTCGAGTTTTTCCGTATTTTGTGAACTCTTTTGGATCATGGGTATGCTAAGAATTTTGAGAAATTCAAGAAACACGAGAATATGCTTCTACACAATATTCAATGTTTATACAGTTTATTTTACAATCTTATAGAAATCTGTTATACTCTTAGTTTAGCTTTTTAGAATGAATTTTAGAATGAATATGAGTAGAGGTCGATTTTCACTTCTCAATTAAAAGACTTTTAATTGAGAAGTGAAATCTTACTAAATAAAGGTTTTACTTAGTGTTTGTTTCTCCCTTCAAAATGAAAGGAATCAAAAATGGATACTATCGTAACATTTTCCGTGGTGATTTTTTCCCTCTCGTTGTTTTGTTTAAGGTTCCAACACAGACTCCTTGCTTTTATTTATACGACAAGTGCATGCTTGATCGGTAAATTTAGCTGGGATAAGTTTTGGGATGAAGTAGATGCACTTGAGTTCAAAATGGATCTTGAATTCAAAATGGCCGTAGATAAACAACGAAAGGAGTTTAGGACGGCAGGGTTAGAACATCCCTACGATCTTTTTCAATCAGACTATGGTCATGATGATGAAGAAGAGGCGAGGGGAGAAAACAGAAGAAGAAAGAAAAACTCCAAACGATTAAATCGTAATCGCAAAGAGAGAAAAAAATGCTTTATGCTTCGTCGTCAAAAGAAAATTGAAAGACAAAGGTGTAAAGCGAAAGCATAATTTTTTTATGCTTTCCTACAAGGGTGTTTTCTAAAGAGGTTTTCCTCATAGGTAAGATTTCACCCTTTTTTATTTAAAATTTTTAAGATTTTTTAACAGTTGATACTGAAAAATCGTCATCGTGTAACTTATTAGTCACGTTATTTTGGGAAGTTATCATAACCGAATTACGCGAATAAAATATACCAGTTTTTTAGAGTATAAATTAAGCAAAAATATTTAAATATTTGCTTGCTATAGTTAAATAAATAATGTACAGAGCGCGCCGCTTTTCGTGGCGTGCCCATTTCTCTTTAATGGATTTTCGGTATTTCTAAGAAAATCTTAAAAAGACAATCATACAAAATATTTTCACTAACATTTAAAAATAATTTTTTAAATGTGATGGAGTCTTTTTTGTTTGTTTTGGGCTGGAATTTAAAGTGTTGGTTTATTGAATAATTTTTTTTTCTTAAACTATTGCATTAAATTCTAGTTTAGGGCACTAGCCCGCGCGCTTCGCAAGTGGCGTTGAATTAAAGTTCAACAAGAGCTTGTTTAAGTGCTGATTTATAAGGGTGAAAATACATCTTTGATAAATCGTCAGGATATTTTGGATTTTTTAAATTCAAAAAATTCGTAGCACATCTCAAGATGTGTTTTATGAATTTAAGATTCCTGCTCTTCAAATCTGGGTTGAGTAGAAGTGAACGATAGATAATTTACGTAATTATGGTTTGGCGTATGAATTAATTAACCAATCCTGTTCAAATTATCTTTGAGAATTAATTTTTTAATTTCAATAGTGCGAAAGCTAGGACGTCAGTCGTTTTAAACGATTGACTTAAAAATTTTTTGTGCCTCTATTTTTATATGCACAACAGCAGATTTTTTATTCAAACTGAAGAGTTTGATCCTGGCTCAGAACGAACGCTAGCGGGATGCCTCAAACATGCAAGTCGAACGCGAAAGGTAGCAATACTGAGTAGAGTGGCGCACGGGTGCGTAACACGTAGCTAACGTCCCTTTTCGCTGTGGATAACTCCGGGAAACCGGAGCTAATACAGAATGAGCTGATTTTTACTGCGGTCAAAATCAGCAAAGCCGCAAGGCGCGAAAAGATCGGGTTGCGTCCTATTAGCTAGTTGGTGAGGTAATGGCTCACCAAGGCTACGATAGGTAGCTGGTCTGAGAGGATGATCAGCCACACTGGAACTGAAACACGGTCCAGACTCCCACGGGAGGCAGCAGTTGGGAATATTGCGCAATGGGGGAAACCCTGACGCAGCAATCCCGCGTGAGTGAAGAAGGCCCTCGGGTCGTAAAGCTCTTTTAGTAGGGAAGAAGGGAAACTTGACGGTACCTACAGAAAAAGCACCGGCTAACTACGTGCCAGCAGCCGCGGTAATACGTAGGGTGCAAGCGTTGTTCGGAATTATTGGGCGTAAAGCGCGCGTAGGCGGCGAATTAAGTCTGGTGTGAAAGCCCGGGGCTCACCCTCGGAAGTGCACTGGATACTGATTTGCTAGAGGGCGAGAGAGGAAACTGGAATTCCTGGTGTAGGGGTGAAATCCGTAGAGATCAGGAGGAACATCGAATGCGAAGGCAGGTTTCTGGCTCGTTACTGACGCTAATGCGCGAAAGCGTGGGGAGCAAACAGGATTAGATACCCTGGTAGTCCACGCCCTAAACTATGGATACTAGTTGTTGGGACTCTACTGTCTCAGTGACGTAGCTAACGTGATAAGTATCCCGCCTGAGTATTACGGTCGCAAGATTAAAACTCAAAGGAATTGACGGGGGCCCGCACAAGTGGTGGAATATGTGGTTTAATTCGATGCTACGCGAAAAACCTTACCTAGGCTTGACATCCCGTGCTAACCGATGAAAGTCGGCGTTCTCTTCGGAGACGCGGAGACAGGTGCTGCATGGCTGTCGTCAGCTCGTGTTGTGAGATGTTGGGTTAAGTCCCGCAACGAGCGCAACCCTCATTCTTAGTTACCATCATTAAGTTGGGCACTCTAAGAATACCGCTTGGCTATAAGCCAGAGGAAGGTGGGGATGACGTCAAGTCCTCATGGCCTTTATGCCTAGGGCTACACACGTATTACAATGGACAACACAGAGCGTTGCAAGCTCGCAAGATCAAGCTAATCGCAAAAAATTGTCCTCAGTTCGGATTGGAGTCTGCAACTCGACTCCATGAAGCTGGAATCACTAGTAATCGTTGATCAGCATGCAACGGTGAATGCGTTCCCGGGCCTTGTACACACCGCCTGTCACACCATGGGAGTTGGTTGTACCTTAAGACATTGAGCTAACCGCAAGGAAGCAGGTGTCCAC
>JAVBQZ010000063.1:0-4334 GCA_031548505.1 Bdellovibrionota bacterium
AAACAAACAATTTTATCATTACAGATTAATAAATAAAAATGCGTTAATGAACTCAGTTAAGTCAAATAGAGTTAAACTTATGCAGCATTTAGAAAATGCAATGATACTTAAATTGCCAGGGCATAAAAAACAAATTCGTAAGATGATTTATGTACAAATGTGTGTTGGACAAATATTTGAAGACCATAACACTTTAATTCGTGGACGAAAGCCTCAAAAGAAATTAAAATTTAAACGTCTGATTACGATACTACTAGAACATGACAGTATTGAAGTGATGTTTTCAGCTATCACTATGTATTTTTTTTCCTCAATATACGTGCCTGTTTTTAATATTTATAATCGTGCTAAACGATTGTTATGATTTATTAATAAAGGATAAAAATGAGGCGTAGATAAGGTAGAAAAATAAAATGGTTTAGAATGTACACATTGAAAACCATAACCGCGGAGGAGGTGAGGAACAAGCTAAAAAGGTAGGGCTTGTATCCTATGCCAAACGGGCCGTGAACGTTTGACATTCGTAAGGTAGTAAGCACATCAAAATCGCACAAATTTTAATAATAAAAATGTGCCGGTGATTTGAACACCTAAGGCCTACCTACGACACCTCCTCGACCAAAACCCACGAAAAAAAAACAGGAAGAAGAGTGGGGCTGAAGAACGAAATTCTTGTGAGTGAAGTTTTCCAAATAACAAAGCAGCACAAAGTTCGCAAAGCACTTTATACACACATTGTTTACAGCTGGAAATATGGAGTTTTAAATTGCATAAAACCAAAAAGGTTTGTTTGCACTTGCTCCGTTTACACCCATACAAAACCAATCCGTTTAAAACCATTGTTTGAGGATTTATAAAAATCTACAATCCCTCAGTCGTTCATCGCGTTGATGAGTTCTTTTCGCTCGCCGCTACTAGGAACACGACATTAACAATGGTGTACCCTCTCGTTACGTATTTTTAGATTATGTACAGTTGCTGGCAGTAACTATACTTCTGAATATATACATAACGTAAACGCTGCTTGTTGAGGAATTATCCATCAACTTCAATTACCATGGCGCCATGGATTTCGCTAGCAACGTTACCTCTTCCTCCCGATACGCATAATGTCCTTAATTGTGTACATTCTTGTCACTTTTCCTTTTTAGTAAATCTAAAAAGAAAAACTAACAAAAACGCACTGCCTCAAAAAAACGCTCGCGTCTTTAGATAATAAAAAATAATAAATCAATAGATGTTTAGGTGTTCTGAGAAAATAATTAAAATACTAAATGTTATTGAGTTTAGGCAAAATTTTTAAATAATTTTAATTATTTAAAGAAAAATCAGTTTAAATTTATTTATGTATCCTCAAAAGAAATTAGAAATTACAATTAAGTTTTCTACAGAATGTTTAATATCTAAAAAATGAGGCGTGCGGAATTAAACATTCTGGAGTTAATAATGAACTGCCTAACACTATGCGTGATAGACAGTTCATTTTTGGAATACTTTGGCGGTTAGGTCACTCAAGTTGTTCCAGGTCAGCCAGCAAATCACTTGCGGCATTTTCCGCTGCTTCCAACATTTTGATGGCTTCTTTGATGCGTCTGAGCGTTTCAGCTCGAACTCCACTGGAAAGCGATGTGTTGGAATTGAATCTGTAAAAAGTCTTTGTTAATCGACTTCTCACGTCTTGGTTTGAGGTAGCAGCAGCACTTGCTTGGTCGTTCAGTGCTTTCATGGTTTCCAAACCGTGGGTCATTTCCACTCCTTTCAAAAGAGTTAAAAACTATTGTACTTAAAAATTTGCTGTTCACAAGAACAATAAAATTAAGTACCAAAACCTAACAGGCACACACCTCACAAATAATTTCAAAAATTATCAATAGATTATTAAAATTAGTTCTAAGGGGTAAAAATTAGAAAAAGCAAAATAAAATGGACAAAAACCACAACAAGAGGTTCTAGTGTGCTATAAAAATCCTTGAATTAAGTCAATATTATCTGAATATTTATAAAGCTATAAACTATTTTAATTGTCAGTGTGGCTGAAAAAGGTTAGCTGATAGCGCGATTGTTTAGTGCAGTGCATACTCATGTTCCTTGAGTTTTCCTGAAATTTTTGAACTTTTTTGAACCATGGATGTAGTTGGGGTTATATACAAATATGCTCCTATTCATATATTCATAATAAAAAGGTATCACGAAGCGATGGTTAAACAATAAATATTTCTAAAAACTAAAATGTTTTTTGGGAAAAACGACATATGGATATAACATTACATGTTTGGCGACAGAAAAATTGTCACGCTAAGGGAGAATTAAAAACGTACTTAGTTACTGATATTAGCGAAGATATGTCGTTTATTGAAATGCTAGATCTACTTAATGAACGATTGATTGCAAAAAATGAAGAACCAATAACTTTTGACTGCGATTGTTTAGAAGGAATTTGTGGAACTTGCGCGATGGTTATTAATGGTAAACCACATGGCCCAGAGCAAGGTACGGCAACTTGTCAATTATATATGAGAAAATTCAAAGATGGTGATCATATTTTTATTGAGCCATGGCGATCAAAAGCGTTTCCGATTATTAAAGATTTAGTTGTTTGCCGTTCTGCCTTTGATAGGATTATGCAGGCAGGTGGTTTTATTTCGGTAGATGTTGGCTCTGCGGGCGATGCTAATAATATTTTAATCCCCAAAGAGGATACTGATTTGGCAATGGATGCTGCACAATGTATTGGTTGTGGTGCATGCGTTGCAGCATGCAAAAATGGTTCGGCAATGCTTTTTGTTTCTGCAAAAGTTGGACAATTAGCATTATTACCACAAGGTAGACCGGAAGCTGGACGTCGTGCATCGTTAATGGTTGAAGCAATGGATAAAGAGGGATTTGGAAATTGCACCAATACTTTTGATTGTGAGGCTGTTTGCCCAAAAGAAATTAGTGTTGATTTTATTGCAAAGTTGAACAGAGAATATATCAAAGCTAAATGTAAAGGGATGTGATTTATAAAAATTAAAATCTACTGCAACGTCCTCTGAATTATAAATAAATGAAAAACATTAAAGTTAAAACGCAAGAATTTGAATCAAGGTTACGTAGAGCATTGCCTCGTCCATTATATTATCTGCTTGGTTTGCATAAATTAGTCGAGGCATATCAAGCTACACTTTCATTATCGAAAGATAAATTAGGAAAATATTCTGATTTTGCCGAAGCCTTTCTAAAATATTTAAATGTCCGGGTTGATGTTTCAGAAGATGCATTAAAAAACATTCCATTGGTTGGCCCTGTGATAATTGTTGCTAACCATCCATTTGGTGGTTTAGAAGGTGTTTTTTTAGTCGATTTGGTACGACGTATTAGAAAGGATTCAAAACTTCTTGCTAATTATCTTTTGAGCTATATTCCGGAGATTGTACAGTACATAATTCAAGTAGATCCATTTGGAACTGAAAAGGCAACTAAAGCCAATATTTCCTCCATAAAAAAATCTATACAATGGTTGAAAGCCGGTAATTTGCTTTGTATTTTCCCGTCTGGCACAGTTTCTTATTTGCATTTAACCAAACGTGAAGTGGTTGATCCAATTTGGAATAAAAATATTGTGAAGATTATTCGTAGTACTGAAGCAACGGTTGTTCCTGTATTTATTCATGGAAGAAATAGTGTTTTATTTCAGATACTGGGTTTAATTCACCCTAAACTTAGGACAGCACTTTTGCCTCGAGAGATGATGAATAAACGCGGATGCATAATTCCAATTGATATTGGTAAACCGATCTCTTTCAAAAAAATTGAGGGGATGAATGATAAAGAAGCAATTGAGTATTTGCGTTTAAGAACTTTTGTAATGAAAAATCGTGGAGAAATCGTTGGTGTTGTGGATTCAGGTATGGAAAATTACGAAGAAATTATTCCAGCAGTCTCGCCGGATGTTTTAGAAAGTGAAATAAATACCCTTACCGGAGAGCATCGTTTAGTTGTGAGTGGTGATTTCGAGGTTTATTGCGCTAAGGCGTCTGAAGTTCCAAGTTGTATGCGAGAAATTGGTCGTTTGCGTGAGATTACTTTTCGTCTTGCAAATGAAGGAACTGGCAAAAACATAGATGTCGATCAATTTGACAATTATTATTACCATCTTTTTATTTGGCAACGGAAAGAACGTAGGATTATAGGCGCATATAGAATAGGTTGCGTAGATTTGATTTTGAAACATTACGGTGTGACAGGCCTATATACTTACACGCTATTTAAATATAGTGAGCAATTGATGGAGCAAATTGGTAATTCGCTTGAATTGGGTCGCTCATTTATAGTCCCGGATTATCAACGCGATC
>JAVBQZ010000100.1:0-9256 GCA_031548505.1 Bdellovibrionota bacterium
TATAATGGTTTACAAATTATCGACGAGACTTATCAATTAAATAAAGAAGCTTGGATAAATGAACTATTAGAAGGTAATAAATACCAAACTGCAATTGGAGAAGTTTATTTTAACTCTGAAGGTTTTTTAATATTTGATGCAGTCATCAAAGAAATCAAAAACGGAAAACCAATATTGATAAAAAATTAAAAATTAAAAAAAGCTAATTAAATTATATTTTTTTAGCATAGAGAGAGTCTCATTCTAAACTAGTATAACTTCTCTTGTAGTGTTTTATAAAAAATTTGTAGTTTTTTATTTTTAATTTTTCTAACTCCTTCTTCTGACAACGGACATTTTATGCGCTTCTAGCCCTTCTAAGTCGGCGAGAAGCTCTACAACATTAGCAATATTTGATAGTCCATCTTCAGAAACATCTTGAAAAGAAATAGCTTTCATAAAACTAAGCACATTTATGCCACTATAAGTTTTGGCATATCCATAAGTTGGGAGAACATGATTTGTTCCACTCGCATAATCACCGAGTGCTTCTGATGAAAAATTACCAATGAAAACAGAACCGGCATTTTTAATTTCCTTTAGATATTTTTGCGAATTATCAACTTCTAACATTAAATGTTCTGGCGCATATTCGTTCGCTATTTCTATCGCTTGTTCCAAATTATCAACAATAATCGCTTTTCCATTACCCAAAGAAACTTTTGCAATATCTTTACGTGGAAGCTCTTGTAACTGCTTTTCAGTTTCTTCTAAAACTCGCCGAGCGAAAGGTAAACTATCAGTAACTAAAACTACCCCTGCGTCTGTATCATGTTCAGCTTGGGCAAGTAAATCACTCGCTACAAAGATTGGATTTGCATTTTTATCAGCAATTACTAAAACTTCTGATGGCCCAGCAGGCATATCTAATGCCGCTCCATTAGGGTAATTAGAAACTAACTGTTTCGCTAAAGTCACGTATTTGTTGCCCGGACCAAAAATTTTATCTACTTTCTTTATACTTTCCGTACCAAACGCCATAGCGGCAACGGCTCCTGCCCCTCCGGCTTTATAAACAGTTTTAATTCCGCAAAGTTCTGCAATATATAATATTTCTATTGGCACTTTACCGTTTTTGCCACACGGAGTAGTTACAATGATTTCCGGACAACTTGCTAATTTAGCGGGAATAGCAAGCATAAGTAATGTTGAAATTAACGGAGCCGTCCCACCTGGAACATAAAGCCCAACCTTTTCAATTGGACGGTATTCATACCAAAGTTTTATTCCATTTCTATTGAGCTTCTTTTTTTGCGGTAGTTGTAATTCGTGGAATGCCTTAATATTTTCATATGCAACTTTAATCGCCTCTTTTACTTTAATATCTATATTTTTTGTTTCAGCGAATTCATCTTGCGATACTTGAAAGTTTTCCAGACTAACCTTATCAAATTTGTTAGCATAGTCTTTTAAGGCCTCATCCCCGTTTTCTCTCACATTTTCTATAATTTCATTAACAGTTTTTAGAATATTATCATCATTTTGTATGGCAGTGCGAGATAATGTTTCTTTTCTCTCTTGGTCATTTAAATTATTCCAATTAATTAATTGCATTTTATATTCCTCATAATTTTTAATAGATAATTATTTTCCTTTATCGTTCCAATTGTAATTCTAAGCGCATTTTTTATTTCACTATTTCTATTTCTAACAATTATTCCATTGTCCTTTAATTTTGTATAAATAAAATTTGCGTCTTTAACTATAACGAGTAGAAAATTAGTAGCAGAATTATAGATCTTAGTAACAACTGGAAGTTTTGAAAGTTCTACATATAGTCGTTCTCTTTCCTTTTTAATCTCATCAATTTTTCGATTTGAAAATTCGATTCCTGCGGCGGACAAGGCTTTATTAGCAATATTGATGCAAGGTGTTGGGAGAGGATATGGTGGAATAATCTTTTTCAAAATATCGATTATTTCTTTTCCTGCAATTAAAGTCCCTATTCTAACTCCTGCCAATGCATAAGCTTTAGAAAGAGTTCTTGCTACAACAAGATTAGAATGTTTATTTAGTAAAGTGATTGCAGAAACAGAATCTGTAAATTCAAAATATGCTTCATCAACGATAATTAAACTCTGCTCTTTATGGAAAGAACAGATTTCATCGATTTTATCGATTGAAATTATATTTCCGGTTGGATTGTTAGGCGAACATAAGAAAATTATTTTTACGTTTTTATTCTTAATTCTTTCTAATTCACTCCAATTAGGCTCAAAGTTTTTATCTAATGTAGATTTAATTATCATAGCAGAATGAATTTTTCCTGCTATTTCATAATAACCAAAAGTCGGCGGAGTAATTACAATTGAATCTTTATAAGGCACACAAAAGGCAGATATTAAAAGTTCTAATCCCTCATCCACCCCTCGTGTAATAAGAAGTTGTTCTTCTTTTGCTCCGTAAATTTCTGCTAATCTTTTTCTAAGCTCAATAGGTTGTGGTTCAGGGTAACGATTAAAAGAATTGTTTTCTTCACCAAATGGTTTATTCGGGTTCTCATTTGCATCAAGTTGAATTAACTTAATACCGTCATATTCGCTACGTGCTGAACTATACGCTGTTAATTTTAAAATTTCAGGGCGAGTAATTTTTTCTATCCAAGACATAAAATAACCTCATTAATTGTCATTAATAATCCTCAAAGCTTTATTATGAAGTTCTTTATTGCGCGTAGCAAGTACAGTCCCTTTAAATGTTTCAAATAAAATTTCGTTACCTTGCCAATCAGTTATTATTCCACCAGCATTTGTTATAATTGGAATCATTGGGGCAATATCATAAATTTTCAAGTCTGCTTCCATTATTATATCAATATAACCATTAGCTAATAAACCATAGGCATAACCATCACCACCGAAAGATGTAGTTGTACCTATTTGCTTCAATTTTATAAATTTTAACCATTGGGTTTCGTTAAACATAAAAGGTGTTGTGCAGTTCATCCTAACAATTCCAGACTTTGATACTTCTCCAACATTACAATTCTCCCCATTAAATGTAGTTCGCCTACCAGTAACCCCAAGCCACCTTTCTCGCAAAAATGCCTGCTCAATAATTCCAATAATTGGAACACCATTTTGCAATAGGGCAATCAATGTTGAAAAAGTTGGTTTCCCACAACTAAATGCAGATGTTCCATCAATCGGATCAATAACCCAAAGATATTCGGATTGCGTTTGTTGATTTTCGTATTCTTCTCCAAGGATACCGTGGTTTGGAAACTTATTGAATAAATATTCCCGTAGAGATTTCTCAATTTCCAAATCTGCTTGTGTAACAAGTGGAGACAAACTTTCCTTTAAAACCATATCGAAATCTTGACGAAAAAATTTCATTGATATGCTTCTAGCAATATCCGCTAGATCGTTAGCGATTTTTATAAAATCTTCTAGTGTATTCATAATTTTTTACAGGGTTCCCTTTGTCGAAGGAATTTCGCTAGCCATTGAACTATCTATAGAAACTGCTTCACGCAACGAACGCGCGAGAGCTTTAAAAATCGCCTCGATAATGTGGTGAGAGTTCTCACCTGCTAGTTTCTTTATGTGAATGGTCATACTTGCAGAACGTGATAGTCCGTAAATAAATTCCTTTATAAGTTCTATGTCTAAGTTTCCTACCTTTGCTCCAACAAAAGGGACATCGTAGTCGAGAAAACAACGCCCGCTTATATCTAAAGAAATCAATATTAACGCCTCATCCATTGGAAGAATTATACTTCCATATCTTTGAATTCCTCGCTTTTCACCAAGTACTTGTTTAATAGCCTCACCTAAGCATATCCCAATATCTTCAATAGAGTGGTGATAATCCACTTCTATATCACCCTTGCACTTTACCATTAAATCAAAGCGCGAGTGCGCTGCAAATAATTCCAACATGTGATTTAAAAAACCGCAACCTGAATCTATGGAATATTCTCCGGCACCATCAATATTTAGTTCAAGATAAATATCAGTTTCTTTTGTCTTTCTTTCTATAATTGTTTTCCTCATAATGTGCATCCGTTTCATTGGTGAGTTGATAAAAAAGCTGGAGTGTTTTTAGGCTCTCCAGCGCGCCTACTAACCTTCTCTAGCGATGACACAATTCGGACATAAACAAGTTCTGTCTAAGTCATCCACATGCAGGACAACATGCTGAGTACCGCAGTCACGAACCGTCTCTCGGCAAGGTTGAAAAAACTCGCTACCGTCAGCTGCTTGAACGAATTCAAGGCTAACGTTTACCGTAGTCAATTCCTTTGCATTGTAAGGAAGTAAAATTTTAATGTTCATTCCTTAAACTCCTAAAAAACCTTGTTTTTGCTATTTTTAGCCAATAGCTCTAGCTACCCGACTATCCATCAGGCGAAAGGTTGTTTATGAATTTAAAGATTAGAAAGAATTGTAGAGTGGAATCAATGGGGACGATGAAGGTCTGTCAAAGAAAGGAAAATAGAAAAGCAAGAAGCTTGTTGTGATAATTTAAATAATGGTTGTCGTTTTAACGCTGTTTTTTCTTGCATAAGAGCCTCCTTTAAGTCGAATTGTGGGCGATAATACTTCAATGTTTAAAATATGTCAAAAAAATATTTAAGTCCAATAACTATGAGTTATGTTTAAAAATTAAAAATGAGTTACATCTACTGAAATAAAACCATTGTAAAATTCATAGTGAATGATGAAACTCAAACCTAGAACATGCTCATTCCAATGAGTTTGCTACCTTTCTTAGAACCTTTAAAACATGATTATAAAGTTTGAATTTAGGAAAATTTTGCGGTTGATCTATATTCATGCTCCTTGAGTTTTTCCGATTTCTTTGAACCCTTTTGTAGCATGAGTATGCGGAGCGACAGCGGAGCCATATACAAATATACTCCTGTTTATCATAACAATGGCATCGCGAAGCGATAACCAAACTAGAAAGATGTTTGTAAAAGCTACAAACGCTATACCGAAAAAATCAAGTGACAGGGGTATATATAGATTTGAAAGTCAAACAGTTGGAAACATTTCCATTAAAAAATCTCCATCATGGAAATTCAATTCTTGATTTACATGTTCAAAACCACATTTTTTATAGAATGGAATTGCATTTATAGCCGCAGGAACCACTATTCTTTTTTTGCTTGCTATATCGTCATTTATAAGTGTTGTAATTATTCTTTTGCCGATGCCTTTATTCTGAAATTCCGGAGCAACGAAAACTGTCAAAATTACGCTCTCGTCTTTATTTTCCCAATATTCCTTAATGCATCCACAACCTATAATTTGATTATTCTCAATTGCCACATAGAAACGTCCACTTGTAATCCTTTTAGTTAAAGCATCAGGGTTTACAAATTCGTTAATTACTTTATCGACAAATTTTTGAGGATAGAAATTAGGTAAGGCTCCCTGTATAGACTTCTTTATCATTTCAAAAAGTCCACTTACCTCATTTAGATTAGCAATTCTAATATCCATTTTTAAAGTACTTTGACTATAAATTTTTAAATTCTAAGATTTCAAAAGTGAATCGATTTTTGCGCCATTTTCTTCAGAAGTATCATAGGAGAAACGAAGCTCTGGAGTATAACGAAGATTTAATTCTGATGCCATTGCGTGCTTTAGACGACTTTTATGTGAATTTAATATTTGTTCTAATTCTGTTTTTTCCGTTTCGCTTGGAAATGATAATGTACGTTTTTCAGTACCATCAACATTTTTTTCTATTTTCCAAGTTGGCATCGACCAAAACACCTGTGCATATTTTAAATCTGGTGAAACCTTTATGTCAGTTACAGTAACAAGTGCAATGCGTGAATCGTCTAACTCTCTAATTGCCTGTGACAAAAAACCTAACAATAATTCTCCAACTCTTTCTTTTCTAAACATAATAAAAAAAATGCACAATTTACAATGAACAATTCACAATTGCCCAGCCACCACCTCCCAATTTTTACATTACTCTAGGAAGATTTTGGATTTGGTGTGGGGTAATTGTGCATTGTACATTGTACATTAGTCAACGACTTGTTCTACAACATACATATCCATAATATAGCCGACTTTTAAATCCTGAAATCCTTCAATACTGATACCGCATTCATAACCTGCTTGGACTTCTTTCACATCCTCTTTTACTCTTCGTAAGCCCGCCATTTGTCCTTCAAATACAACCACATTATCACGCAGTAAACGAATTTTTGAACCACGTTTTATTGTTCCATTTAAAACATAACAACCAGCTACAAGACCAATCTTAGGTAACTTAAATGTTTGTCGTACTTCTACACGACCCAAAATTGTTTCTTTAAATACCGGCGCACGCAATCCCTTTATTGCCTTTTCAACACTCTCAATTAATTCATAAATGATTCGCGAATAACGAATTTCAACACCACTTTTTTCAGCCATTTCAGTTGCCCGCACATCGGCACGAATATTAAATGCAATTAAAATAGCTTGTGATGCCAACGCTAATTGCACATCATTTTCATTCACAGCACCAACCGCTTTATGCAATACCTTAACATTAACTTCATCATTAGAAAGACGTTCCAAAGACTGCGCAACTGCTTCCACAGAACCTTGCACATCTGCTTTTACAATTAAATTTAATTGTTTTTTCTCCGTATCGTTCGCCATAGAAGCGAAATAATCAAGTGTTAATGGTGCACCTACAGATCCGCTCTTATGTGCCAATTCTTTTTGTCGTGCACGGCCTTGGCGAATTTCAGAAATTCTGCGCGCTTCACTTTCAGATGAAATCACCAGAAATTCTTCACCTGCAAGTGGTGCGGTTTCTGAACCTAGAATTTCAACCGGTATAGACGGCGTAGCTTCTAAGACATCCTGTCCATCGTATGATCTCATTGCACGGACTTTGCCCCATGTCGTTCCAGCCACGAATGCATCACCTTTTCTCAAAGTCCCGTTCTGCACTAATACAGTTGCAACCGGACCACGACCTTTTTCAACTTTTGATTCGATAATAGTTCCAACTGCTGGACGATTCGGATTTGCTTTTAATTCCAAAACCTCTGCCTGTAATGCCAAGTTATCGAGCAAATTATCCAAGCCTTCCCTGGTCTTCGCTGACACCGGACAAATAATCGTCTGTCCACCCCAATCTTCCGGGATTAAATCATATTCGGTCAATTGTTGTTTTGCTTTTTCAACATTTGCGCTCGGCTTATCAATTTTATTAACAGCAACAATAATTGGCACACCGGCAGCTTTTGCGTGATTAATCGCTTCGATTGTCTGTGGCATAATTCCGTCGTCAGCAGCAACAACGAGTACCACAATATCCGTCACCTTTGCACCACGACCACGCATTTCAGTAAAGGCAGCGTGACCCGGAGTATCAATAAAGGCAACTTGTCCACCGGATTTTGTAGTCACAGAGTAGGCGCCAATATGCTGCGTAATTCCTCCTGCTTCCGTTACAACAACTGCAGAATTTCTAATCGCATCTAACAAGGATGTCTTACCATGATCTACGTGACCCATAATAGTCACAACAGGCGGGCGTAATTTCAATTCTTCCGCTTTATCTTCGACTTTAATTTGTGCAAGCAATCCGATTTCATCTTCTATGTCACCAATTTTGTTAACTGTATAACCATATTCACTTGCAACCAATTCAGCAGTATCAAAATCAATCAACTGATTAATAGAAGCCATTACACCAAGCGACATTAACTTTTTAATAATTTCGCCCGACTTCAGCTGCATTTGCTTTGCTAATTCACTAACAACAATTTCCTGCTCCATTTTAATTACTTTTTTATGGGCACTCATCTCGTTAATGTCAGGTACTCTGGCTTCACCTCTCGCTAACTTAGCTCGTTTACCCAAGCGACGCCCGCTACCAGGTATATATTCGCCATCTTCACCTTCCTCGTAATCACTACGGAAATCAATTAAAACTTTTTTCTTAACTTTTCCCTTGGCAAGGGTATTTGATTTTTTCCAATCATCCTCATCCCCTCCCTTTTCTTTCTTACCACTTTTTTTACTTTTATCGCTTAGATCAGTAACATTAGCAATTTCTCTTTCCTTTTTAGGAGTTGGAACCGGCGCAACCGGCAATTTAATTTTACCTAAAATCTTCGGGCCAGCAACATCATACTTCTCACGCAAACGCTCCATCTCTTTTTTATGCTCAGCACGCGCAATCTCTTCTAAAGAAAGTTCTGGAAGATCATCAGCTTTTTCCAAAACAGAAGTAGAACTTACATCGTCAGGCACATTTGTATCTTGATTTTTAGCACTATCACTTACATCCTGTCCTTCTTCTGATATCGTATCAGCATTAGAAATATCTTGTGTATGTTCTGCTACTTCATCTTCTAACGTTACCGTCTCATTTGGCATTGGTTGTACATCAATTTTTACAGCCTCTTCAGGTAAGTCAACAGATAACTCCGGTTCTGATTCTGTAGGTAGAGCGGCAACAGTCGCCTGGGCTTTTCTACGAATGATAGTTTGACGACCAGCGATGGTTTTACGCGTCTCGTCAAAAGTCGCGCCATCCCGCTCAACAACTTTTTCCTTATGAGTAACTTCATTCACTGCAGAACGTAATAAAAATCTACGAACTTTTTCCGCCTCATCGTCAGTAAGCGTATTAGAATGTGTGGTTTTTCCATCAATCCCAACTTTTGAGCAAATTCCAATTATCTCACTGCTCTTAATGTTCAACTCTTTAGCAAGTTCGCTTATTCTAAGTTTTGCCATAATTTAAATCCGATTGTAAGAGCACGATTTACCGCCTTCTTACCTGTTTATTTTTAATTTTATTCATTTGTGCGAAAATTATTTTCGCCGTTTTTTCTTGCCCAAGACATTCTGTATTTTTATGACAATACACAGCGCGCTTTTGGGCTTTCTGCAAGATGTCTAATACAACCTGCGGTCGTAAGGTACTAGTTAGCTTTTGTAACACCTCATTAAGAATTGAATCTGAAATATTTAATTTTGATTCATTGTTAAAATTTTGTTCAGCACCCGCCAAAACAAATCGAAATAGATTTTCTTTACTTTCACGTTGCCTGCACACTACACATGTTCTAAAAGCCATAATTTACAATTTACAGTTCACGATTACAATAAAACTTCTGTGAAAGTCTAATTCCTTTATAGAGTCGTCAGCGCCAAATTTTTAAAAAAACACAAAGAAATTAAAAAAATTGGGGGTAGGCATTTAAAAGAAAACCCGGTTTTTATGTTGGTAGGAGGTT
>JAVBQZ010000186.1:0-15501 GCA_031548505.1 Bdellovibrionota bacterium
AAAATCATGCGCGAAAGCTTGTTTAGCTGCTTTTTTAACTTCAGTATCATTAGCCGTCAATTTCCCATAACGAATATTTTCCATAATCGTACGATGAAACAAGGTTATATCCTGCGGTATCATCGCAATATTTTGATGCAAGCTATCTTGTGTAACCTGAGAAATGTCTTGCCCGTCAATTAAAATATTGCCTCCCTGTATATCAAAGTAACGAAGTAATAGATGAATTAAAGTTGATTTACCAGCTCCTGAATGCCCGACTATACCAAGCTTTTCACCCGGCTGAACGCATAATGATAAGTTATTAAAAATTTGAATATCGGAATTAGAGTCACCCTGGTGCAGTATTGAAATTTTTGCATTAGTAGAATTCTTTTGGCTATGTAAATACGCAAATGAAACGTTTTGCAGGAAAATTTCACCATTTTTAACAACTAATTTTTTAGCCTCTGGAATATCCTGTATTTCTATTGGCTTATTTATAATAGTCAATGCCTGATCAAGCGTACCATAGATGATTGCTCCTTCAAAAAGTACGTCACCAATTTTATAAACTGCATTTGAAAGAGACCTTAATCCAAAAATTGTAAAAGTTAAATTGCCAAGTGTAATAATATCTATCGTATACAAATAAATTCCCACGGCTGTTGACGATATACTAGCTATTAAAAATAATATTCCGATTATAGTATAATCGCTAGTCATCACAACACTTGCCTTCTTACGGCTAATGGCTGCATTATCTGTTAAATCTTTAAGATACTTATTTTCATAAACACTGCCTGCAAAAAGTTTTACATTAATATAATTAGTTAATGAATCAACAATACCACCTACTGTTTTAG
The DNA here is from genome assembly GCA_031548505.1 of Bdellovibrionota bacterium. GTDB lineage: Bacteria > Bdellovibrionota_C > UBA2361 > SZUA-149 > JAITKM01 > JAITKM01. Next base: position 846 of record JAVBQZ010000186.1, read on the forward strand.
AATTGGATTCACTAGCAACCCGCCATACACTCCTCCATTTATTTAATCTAAACAAAGTAAAAACAAAGTGACAGCATACCCAAATACAAATAATTAAGGCTATATAGTAGTGAATTTTAAATAAAACTGAAGCTGAAAAAATAATAACGGACGTTTGTGCTACCAATTCACAGCATAGATTAATAATTTGACGAGTATTGCTGCTTAAATCAGAAATTTTTGTACTCAACGCTCCAGCGAAATTATTAGTAAAGAAGTTGTGTGAATGTTTTGAAACATATGCAAAAGCTGAGTTATAAGCGTAACTAATAGCGTACGGGGTAATAAATAAACCTGTTATAACAAAACGAGCGCGGGCGAATACTTCACGTAATATATCAATAGAAAAACATAACAAGGCAAGAGGTATAATTGTTTCAATTAGTTTCTCTTGATTAGTTGCTGTGATTTTATCTATTAATATACTAAAGAGATATGCGCTTAACGGCTGAGCGATACCGTAGATAATACAGACGATAAATAATATTATACTCTGCCATTTAAAATTCAGAAATATGCTGTAGGCAAATTGTATAACCGTTTGATAAAATTGTGGCTCTGACTTAGATTGCATGTGTGTATTTTTTTAAATGATGAGTAAGGTACTATAGATCGTAAGTGTAAAAAACTTCTGGAAAACCTACATCATTGATTACATAGTCTTGTGTATAAGAATCTAGTGTTCCACCCCACTTTTCGTAAGCGTGTCGCGCATTATGATTTTCTTTCAACACGCCAATTACCATTTTCATACTGCCTTCTTTACGCTTAACTTCCTCTACAAAAACATTAAAAAGTTTCCTGCCCAATTTTGCACGTTGATAATCGGAGTAAATATAAATCGCTGATAAATCCGCATAACCTAAATCTGCATAATGCTGATAGGGACTAACTGTCGCTCCGAATGCCATGCCTATAATTTTAGCGTCTAACTCTGCTACGAAACCTATACTATCTCCTTGGTTGATGTTACGGTTACGAAAATTTTCTATACGTTGTGCAATGTTTTTTTCTCTCTCATTAAAGACCCATTCAGGTAATATTCCTGTATAAGCTTCCCTCCAAACATATGTATTTAAAATTATAACTTGCTCAGCATCATCGTTTATTATTTTTCGTATAATAATTTCTTTGTTTTGCAATTCCATTTTATCTATCATCATTTGCATTTCAAAAGCACACTCCTGCTACTCTAAAACGAACTACTAATTCCTAATATAAAGTAACCATCAAAATTATGTTCAAAATCTTTGCCTATTGGTTTCGCCCAAGTAACCCCTAGAGGGCCAATTGGTGTACGATAGGTTAAACCTAAACCTGGTGAAAGGCGGAAATCAGAGAAGCTAGACGGATCACCGTTAAATCCTTTTTGATTTCGCAAATATGCACTTCCCACGTCAAGGAATGTCATTAGCATGATATTTTTGGTAAAATCATATTGCAATTCCGTATTATATAAAATTGATGTATCGCCACCAGTCACATCGCCTAAATAACCAACCGGACCAACAGAACTTGGTTTATATCCACGCAATGAGTTACGTCCGCCTAAAAACATTCTCTGTGTAAGCGGAACACTCCCTTTCTGCATTTCTATCATCTGAAATGAAAGTTTATTTATCCAAGTTAATCGATCTGAAATCGGCAAATAAAAATTTTGTTTCGTTTCAAAGCCAAAAAAACCATCACTCCCAAACATATTACCCGGCGCATATTCAAACTTGATATTGGACAATGCCCCTCGACGTGTATTAAAAATATCATCTCGAGTATCGAAAGTTAGGTCAACATTAAAAATAGAATAATTACTCCAACCATAATCCTTCTCATCAAATATTAAATCAGCTGCAACATCAAAAACTTTTTCTTCAAAAAAGTTAAAACCAAAAGATGTAACCCAATTTTCATTAATATTATAATCGTATTTTAATTCTGCACCGTAACGATAATAACGATAACTATTATTATAATCATTTACAGCTGCCCAATATCCACGTAGCATCTGTCGTAAATCAGTTCCAAATAAATGTCGCTTAATATGAGCAAGATTGACATGGCCTGCTTTAAATGAATCTTGGCCATCATAAACGTATGTTTCAAATCCAAATATTAAAGTATCGGCAGAAGCATTTAGATTTTCTTCCGTAACTTCTCCTAATACGACAAAACCATCCTCAGTGTTATACCCCGCGCCTATCCCTAAACTAAGAGTGTCTCTACTCCTGATATCAAAAATTACATCAACAACATTTGCACTCATTTTGCTCTCTGTGACAGTAGTACTCACAGAGCTAAAAATACCAAGCTTATATAATGCTAACTCTGAATCAAATAATTTTTGCTTCGAAAAACGTTCGCCCTCTTTTAAAATAATTTCTCGACGAATAATCTTCTCTTTAGTATATCCGTCACCTTTAACGATAATGTTACCAACAAATTTAATATCATCAGAAATAATCGTATAAGTTAAATCACCAGCTTCTGTAACCTTTTCACGCACTTTCGCGCTAACATAACCAAGTTCATCTAAGGCAATTTGCAACTTTGTTTTCTCATCAAGAATATTATTATGATCATTAATATCCCCTTCCTTGATGGCAGACTGTAAAAAATTCCGCCCTATATCACTTTCATTAAAATCATTTTCTAGTTCAGTATCAGACCAATTGTAAGTAACCGATTGAATAATAGAGCAACTCCCCTCATCAATTTTAATATGTGCAATTAAGGATGGTTCATTAGAATATAAATCTTTGTAAATATTTTGTTCAATGATAACATTGCAATACCCTTTTTCGACATAATATTTTTGGATTTCCCTGATACTCTCATTCCAATTTTCATCATTAAAAACAGTACCTTGCTTTTGCTTCAAAATTTTCATTAATTCATTTTGCGAAATATTTTGATTCCCAGATATTTCAATTGAACTAAGAATAAATTTTTCCCCCTCAGAAATCAACAGAATATAAACTGCCGAATCATCGTCTAACGTCGCTTCCTGCAATGTAACTTCAACCTCATAGTAACCGTAATTTTTATACAAATGTACGATATCAGTAGCTAGATTGACGAATGCATTACGCGTAATAGGAACATTTCTATCATTTAAACGCAATGGTTCAATCAACGTATCCTTATCAAAATACTTGTTTCCAATTATCTCAAATTTTATTTTCTGCCCCAAAGTCAAATTTAAATATAAATCTACGCCGTGATTTTCAGGATTGTAAATAACATTATCTTGCCACAAGCTGGCCATCCAATAACCATTATTTCTTAAAGCGAGTAGAAGCTCTTGACGTAGCTTCCCAAAATTATGTTCAGTTGCTCGAGTATCTATATAGTCATTAATTATTTCTGTAATTTCTGAGATTTCATTATTATATCCGGAGATTTTTATATTCTTGATACTTGCGCGCGGCCCTTCATCAATAGTATAAATTATTTTTAATTGAGTCGGAACATAACGTTCCTTAACTTGATGACTTACTTTAGTTTCAAAAAAACCAGCGCGGCGATATTGTTCTATCAAATTTTTATCTGTAATTCTAAAGTCTATATCCTCTAGAGGGAAACCAATCTTGATACTAGAATTACGACGTAAAGTGCTATCATTTATGCGCCAATTTCCTTTAAAATCTATTGCGGAGACGACAGTTTTAGCATCAATATCTTTACGCCATAAAACACCAAATGCAGGGAATGCCGTTTTAAAGAGTACTCCTGTAAAGTATGAACTTGCTCCCTGATCCATTTCCTTTGTTACATAATAATTTTGCCATCCTGCTTTTAAACTCCACATTGAATTAAGCCAATAATTTAAACTTATGTTTAAATAATCGTCGTCAGCAAATTCGTTACTTATATCTATAGATAATTCTTCAGTTAATTTCCGCCCAGAGGTAACTTTTGAAACAGGTTCACCGGTAACAACTGATGGCCCATAACCAAATGAGATATCAGTAATTCCCAATAAATCATTCAAACGATCCCCAAATAATGTATTTATTTGTCCACTATTATTTTTAAGCCATCTACTATTCTGTTCCATCCCGGAGCGTGCTGAATTTAATTCGGCATCAAAGCCAATCAAACTAGCTAATTGATTTTCAGTTAGTCCTGTATTAGAAATAAAATTAATTTTTGGGTTTAATATTGTCCCTCCGATAATCATTCGTACCTGAGAACGTTCAAGTGCCGCAGTAATAACTTGTGTTTCACCAAGCACATTTATATTAGCATCTGAATATTGCTCAGCATCAATAAATGAAATTTTCCCAGTTAAAATATTAAAACTAGTATTTAATGAGCCGTATACACCTTCTACAACTGAGATTTCACCAGAAAACTTTGGCGCATTAAGGGAACCTTTAACCAAAATATTCCCCATTATTTCAGCGTTAAGAAAAGTCGTTTCAAGGTGAACATTATTATTGGCAGAAATATTTAAATCTAGATCAATATCATCATCTAAAAAGGAAAACTGCGAATTATCATTTTTAACAATATTGTTATCCCGTAGTGTATTTCGTAAAAGTTCAAGTAAGGATACAATATCAATGTTTTCCCTATAATTTGCTTGCAGAAGTTTTATAACACCTTTAAGCATATAAGACTTTGATGGTGATTTTAAAATACTTAAAGAACCATCAAGGAGCATATTTGAATTTTTATTAGGAGAGATAAACAAATTATCAAAACTTAAATTAAATTGATATCCACGCCTTTTCGAGTCTAAAATATTAGAAATAACTCCATTTGCATTTATTTCTCTGCTTCCATAACGTGCAGTGAAATTTTCTATAACTAAGTCACCATCAGTAAAATCTCCTTGTAATGCAATATCTCTAAAACCTAAGACACGATTATCAAAATGAAATGATAAAATACCACTATTAACATTAACACGACCGGAAAATTTAGGTTTAAAAATATCTCCGGATATTGCTAGGTTTAAACTAGCATCGCCGGCAAATTGTTCAATTGGAGCGATAGGCGGAATAATATCTTCTAAACGAAATTTTCCAGATAAATTAGCCTGCCAACCTGTATTAAGATTCAAAAATCCAGAAAGGATTAATGGAGTACCATTGTGGTTAAGCTGAACACTTTCAAAGTTAAGATTTTTATTATCAATATCAATTTTTACTGGAGAGTTTTGATCAATAAAATGCTCATCATCACCGATTCCTGTAAAACGAGTTAGTAAGAGTTTACCTGAGCCGTTGTAAATTTCATCGAAGGTTGATTGATAATCAAAAGATCCCGTAATACTGCCACGTTTTGAAAAAAAATCGCGATAACGATTTTCATTAACAGAGAGAAAATTATCTGGTATTAATGAGTAAATATAAAAGTCATTAAACTCTGAATTAATATTAAATATTGAGTTCTTGAAATCAATATCACCTTTTATAAAGGTTTTCTTATTCTCCCAAGTTGAATCAACTTGCAACACTTTATCAACGTAAGCGATTTTAATATCAAAGTCTTTAGAAATATTTTTACTCTTCTTTAAATGTGTTACCCCTGTGATATTTAGTAAAAATTTCGGATCAAAAATATTTCCAGAAACATCGCATTCTAATTTACCAAAGGCTTCAATGCTAGGCAGATAATCTTGCCATTTTTTAAAATGGTGTAATTGAAAATTTGAATTTGAAAACTTAGCTGAAATTTTCTCAAAATTTTCAATCGTAAAGTACCCTTGTGTCCTTCCAAAAATACCTGTGTTAATATTTATGTTGCCAGACGCAATCTGATTAAAAATATCCACAACAACTCGCACTTCATCTTTGCTCTTATTATTGCCAGTTAAAGTTAATAATAAGTCAGAAAATTGATATTCAAACGCTAGATTTGTATCGATTGTTATATTTTCTTCTAAAACAAAAATTTCTTGGAATTCTTTAGACGGTTCAAAAATACCTTTACCAAAAATATTTGGAATATCGTAGGGTCCTGTGATGAAAAACTCTGAAGAGATATTCGCATTATTTTTTGATTCAAAAATTTCAACATCAAGTATTTTTTGTAACAAATCAGTATCCGCTTCAAAATTTCCTTGTAAATTATAAATATCGCTCAAATTATAATTTATTCTTCCAAAAAGCTCTAAATAATTCGCAGCATTGCTGTCTATGTATAATCCTGCCTGTTCTAATGCAAAATACTCTTTTAAAAATCTGCCTTTGGATTCTAATCTTCCAAAGTTATAGGTTTTATTTACAGTTTTTAAAATTGTTTTTGTTGCTAGAAATTCACCAGTATATGGCTGTGTGCTATCGCCAAAATCATCAAGTGTAAAAAATATTTTATCTAATTGAATTATTTGCCCAGCATAGTGAAAAAGTAGCGGCTGCTTTTTATTATTAATTTTTAAATTATTGAGATTAACAGTCCAGAATGATTTAGTGGAATCATCGTGTCGCGTAACGGCTTTAATTAAACGAATAAAGCTACTATTTTCTGAGGTACTATTAACTTTTAGCTCATCAATAAATAAGTCGTAGAGGGAAACCTTTGCTCGAAAAATATCACTAGCCTTGATTTTGATAGATAGATTATCGGCACGTAGCCATTCGTCCTTTTTCTCACCTGGTGCTTTAAATACAATATTTCTTAGGCTCCCTTCTAGTGGGAAAAAAGATATTTTGGGACTTGAAATAGATATGTTACAGCCAGTTGTATCTTTAAAATAATCAACAACTTGTATCGCAATGAAACGCACAATCGCACTTTTCGCTATGAATAGCAAAAGTATAAGAACAATCAATTTTACTAAAAAGCGTTTCATTAAAAAATGACGAATAGTGAAAGGTGATGAGAAGCATTGTCAGAAAATATTTTTACTCTTCATTCCCGAGAATTTTAATTTAATCAGTCAACATTGAAAAAGCGGACAAATAAATTTTACAAAAAATATTTTAACAGTAAATTGTTCAATTGATTCCAATTATTTGCAAACTTCTCTGTAAAATTTTCCAAACAGCACCAAATGTGCTGTTTATTCATCGCGAAGCGATGCAATTTTGAGATAAAAAATCTAGCTTACTTTGTCCGTTAGATTTTTTATCTCGGCATACTAAGAAAGATGAAATGACTTTTCAGTATTGACTGATTATTATTTCTCACCTTTCACCTTACTTGCAAACTCCACCGGCAACGCCTCCCCATTATATTCAATACCATTCAAGTTATTGATTAACATCTCCGAAACGTGTTCTTTAACGTCAATGAAGCTATAATTATCCCTAATCTTAATACGGACTATATTCTCTTCTGCAACATCACCGATTGAGGAAATTAACTGGCGAAAATCCATATCCGTCAAACCGCTATCAGTCCCACGCCCAACATATAAACGTGTGTTATACTCAACATTGCTATCTCTATCTTCTGAAATTCGCCGATCGTACTGTCGATATCCTCTTCTTTGCTCACGACCATGAAAAGAATTACTATCATTGTCATTATTATACCTGTCGTAACGATCACTGCCTCTACGGCCTCCACGATAATTGCCTTGATTTATATTTCCACTTCTTCCGTAATTATCTCCACCATCAAATCTGTCACGATGGTTTCCAACATGTCCCCTTCTCGTATAACGATCATCGCTATGTCGGTCATCTCTCCTATCATGCCCATGTTCAAATTTACTACTACGTTCATAGTTATTTCTACCGCGGTTATAAGAGTCACGTTCTCGTGAAAATTCTCTGCGCCCACCACGCTCTGAATTATGCTCACGATAATCTTCATCATTTTTCAAATCTTCCCGTTCTCTACGTGAAACATATGCACCACCTAACTCTTCTTCTAACGCCGGTAGCTTATCAGTATTTACTTGTTCATTTAAAATCGTTGAAAATTTAGCGATAGCAGTTAAAAAATCATTATTTGAAATGATCACCGAATATTTATTTAAAAATTGCTTAGCAACTTCCAAATCAGATTGCCTAATTTCAGTCGTTATTTTATCTAGTGCGGATAAAAATATATCTAATTTTTTAGTTACAACGTCTACGACTCGGCTAAATTCAAAATCCTTAAATTCAATTTCGCTAAACGTCTTCTTTAAAGAATGGAACGCACTAAATTCCTTAATTCCAATTATCGTGATGATATCAGCATTTGATTTGACTACATTTAAGCCTAAAGAATAATCGTCTTTGTCAGATGGCAAAGAATAGTTGACAACTACGTCAACAAACTCATTTATTAAAACGTTTTTCAAAAAATCGGCAGCGATAATGACTTGAATTTCTCCAGCATTAATTTTTTCAAAAAGTTTTTCTAATTGTTCATCAGATAAGTCAGATGTTATACGACGAGCATCTATACCTTTGCGACGCATTATCTTTTCTACGACTTCTACATCCGAACGATTTGAGCAAAAAACTACAGAACAACGCTCACGGTACTGCAATAAAACATCACTCAAGGCATCCGATTTTGCCAACAATTCATTGCCGACTTCGCAAACATAGTGATTTAAATTTTTTAAGGTTGCTTCTTGTTGATTCTCGTCTTTTATAGTAGCGACGCCTACATTCCCTTGTGTTTCTTCCATAGTTTTCCAATGATTATTGTATGCTTATTGAATTAAAATATAAATTTCGTTCTACTTTACTGGTATGCTTGTGTTTACACCTCTGTGGATGCACAATTAAAAATACTATTCACAATATCCTAAATGACAAATCTTTTATAAACGAAGCGTCCTTCTTAAACGAAACTGATGAGAAATTGCAATATATAGAAAGTGCCCCATCAAAATTTGTCAATTATATCATAGCCCCAGAACAAGATTATAAGATACAAAGCAATAAATTTGCGTCATTCGCTGTCCATAATTCACCAATCAATACAATTACAACAACCTCAGATGATAAAGCCTCATTTAGCGGTGATACCGACGGAAACATATTTTTTAATGTTCTTAATATAAACAATGATAAACTAACTCTATCCTCACGCAAGATAATTAAATTAAATTTTCCAGTGAATTTTTTATCTGTTTCACCTGATGAAAAATTTCTTGCGGTTGCAATCCCTCAAAACGTTTTAATTTTAGATTTAGAAAAAAAACAAATTGTAGCTGAGTTAACCAACATTAAAGGTAAAATTACCACACTCGCTTGGGGAGAAAATAATGAATATTTGGCTATTGGACAAATTGGCAAAATCTCAATTTGGAAAGTTATAGATAGAAATAATAATTATAGCTTTGTTGCTGATTCGATTTCTAATATTGATGCACTTGAAAATTATAATGAAGGATTAGCTCCAATTATTGGTATTTATTTCTCTGATAATAATAAAATATTTTTCGCCGCTGAGCAAAATGGAACTATAATTGTACGCAATTTATTTAGCACTGAACAAGAACTTGGAATTTGGACAAGTAATGAAGCAGGATACGTTAATAAAGTAGAAACAAAACATGTTCATCTAAAAACGCGAATCCCAATTTTGGGTTTTCAAATGAATACAAATAATTCTAAGGAATTTATTACCGCACATAATAATGGAGTTGTTTTATGGTGGAAATTTGCCGGGCTTTTACCAACGCAGATTCTAAATTTGGGAAACAAAATTATTAACCATATTGCAATTAGCAATAATAACACCATTATTACTAGTACAAATGAAAACATCGTTTATGTTTGGAAAAATATTGATTTTCAAGCACGGTCAAACTCAGATTTTCAAGTAAAAATTGACCCTCAGACACGTGGAAAAATCCCAGCGATAAATTTAGATAAAAAATTTAGAGAAATAAATAAATCTAATGCACTTTTGTTCCGTTCACCTATATTTGACGAATCAATTACCGGTATTCAATCATCGCCTACTGGCGACTTTGCTTGGATTATCCAACATAATGGTAGAATTACGCTAATAGATGTAAAATAACGTAAACACATAAAAATTAACAAAAGCTTTACAGAAAAATCCAAGTAACAATAGATACCCATGCCATTTTTTGAAAATAAAGAAATTGAATTTAACTCCATAGAATTAGCCTGCCAAGCTAGAAAGGCAAAAGGATTACCCCTAATTGATTTAACCTGTTCAAATCCAACTTTGCAAGAATATTTTTTTCCAAAAGAAATATTAAAAATAGAAATAGATAAATATCTTAGCAACAGAATTTATATACCTGAATCAAAAGGCCTATTAAAAGCACGAAAATCTATAGCTAAGTATTACATAGAACGCGGGCTCAATATTTCAGCGGAACATATAATTATTACAGCTAATACATCCGAGTCTTACTCTTTTCTTTTTTCTCTACTTTGCGAAGTAGGAGACAATGTCTTGGTTCCAAATGTAACTTACCCACTTTTTGATTTTTTAGCAGAATATCAAAAAATAAAAACGAAAAATTACTTTTTTAAAGAGAAAGAAAATCTATGGGATATAAACTATTCTTCCATTTTAGATAAACAAGATTCAAGAACGAAAGCCCTAATGCTAATTTCTCCCCACAATCCACTTGGGCATATTATAACAGAAAGAAAAGAAGAAATAATAGAATCAAATTTACCATTAATTTGTGATGAAGTTTTTGCAGAATTTGTTAATGATAAGAAGAACCTAAAGCCCATTGGCGAATTATATCCCGAAATCCCTGTCTTTCATCTGAATGGCATTTCCAAAATGTTTGCCCTGCCTGATATGAAATTGGGCTGGATTGCATTAAATGATGCTGCTCTGGAAAAATATAGCGAAAGATTAGAGTTACTGAACGATATGTTTTTAAGTGCTAATACAATGGTTCAAACTGCACTCCCTGCAATATTCGGATACGGAGTGGAATTCAAAGACGAAATGGTAGAAAGTGTTAATAAAAAATTAAACTCTGCTATCAAAATTATAAACTCTTCACACTGTTTAAACGTAAATTTACCACAAGGCGGATATCATTTATTCCCAAAAATAATAAACCAGAATCTAAATGAAGAAAAAATAATTTTAAAATTAATCGATCACGGTATATTAGTCCATCCCGGATATTTTTACGGTTCAATAAGCACACCTAGTATAGTTATTTCCTGTTTAGTAAGAGAAGATAAACTTTATGAAGGGTTAGAAACGATAATTAGAGTTTTAGAAGAATAGCTAGTGTGTGTGCTACTGCAAAAGAAAATACTATACACTATACACCGTCATCTCGCATGCCTTGCAATCAAATTCGAGCTTATATTTCTCGCCTTTTTCATCCAATAAATATAATTCTCTTTTATCACTACAAATACCAAGCGCATGTTTAATACAATATTTTGTATGCATGAGTTGTCTATTTTTAGTACTTGAGTCACTTTCAAACGAAAATTCTGTTATTTCGCATCCACATTTTTTATAGAATTCTTTAGCAAAATCATTATGCACATTTGCTCTATAATCTAATGTTTTCCAAGGTGCCGGTGCAGTTCGAAGTGGCTTTTGCACCTCTCGTTTATAATTTTTTAATCTTTCTCTCATCAAACTCGCCAGTAAATTCCGCCGCAATTCATTTATTTCAGATATTTTCATAAAAGGAATTTCATTCATCTCAAATTTAATATCCGTAACATAGAAATCACTCTCTCCAGTTTTGCTAATCTGCACCGCGAAATTTTCTTTTGCTTTTTCTTTATTTTGTGCAAATTCAATCGAAGAAAACTCGGCTACCACAACATTTCCGTCTTCATCAATTGCTTTTATTTTATTATCATGGACAATCAACGCCACACCGATTTTTCTAATTGTTTTCGAATTTTTCAATTGTTTTTCAAATAAGGCATCAAAATTTCTGTAAATAATAGTGCCTGATTTTATCTTTGGCATTTCGCGTGGAAAAATTTTATTTCCATCGGTTTTATTCACCATAAAACCTTTTAATACATCACCGTCAAAATAACAGAGTCCATCTTGTGCATGAATCTCTTTACAATTTATTTCGAAACAATTTTTACCGATTTTTGTAATTTTACCTATTCGTTTACCAATTGATTTTGGCGAAAGATGAGAAAAACATTCTACCCTTCCTTGTAAAAAATAATCCGTAAATCCTCTGTTAAAGGACCTTTCAATATCTGGTTCAAAATCAAAAAAAACTTTCCCTGAAGATGTCTTTTTACTAAAGTCATCAATTAATTTTCGATAGTATCCAACTACGTTTTTGACGTATGATTCATCTTTTAAACGCCCTTCAATTTTAAAAGACTTTACACCTATTTCTGCTAGTTTTTTAATATGTTTAGATGCGTTAAAATCTTTTAAACACAGTAAATACTTATTTTTTGCGACGATTTTGTTATTAACATCAAGTAGGGTATATTTTTTACGACATGGTTGCGCACATTCTCCGCGGTTAGCAGAACGGCCCTTGCCGATTGCATGGCTTAGATAACATTGTCCACTGTATGACACGCACAATGCACCGTGTATGAATGTTTCAAGCTCGATATTAGTATTTTTTGCGATGTGTTCAATTTCATTAAGCGATAATTCACGCGCTAAAATCACTCTTTGGAAACCAATATTTTCAAGGAATTTTACTTTTTCTAATGTTCTGTTGTTACACTGTGTACTTGCAATTAATGGTAGCGACGGCAACTTTTGCTCTAATAACCCCATATCTTGAATGATTATTGCATCAACACCTATATCGTTAAGCTTTCCGATAAGTTTTACTGCTTGTATAATTTCATTGTTGTCAAGAATAGTGTTAATAGTCACATATACTTTAACATAGAATTTGTGGGCGTAATCAACAACTTCTCTGATATCTTCAATGGAATTCCCCGCTTTCTTTCGAGCACCGAAAGATGGTGCGCCAATATATACAGCGTCAGCGCCAAAGTTTATAGCGCTAATTGCGCATTGTTTATTCTGTGCTGGGGCTAATAGTTCTAACATTTTCAGTGTGGATGGATTATATACTCCTGTTACTTGGGTTTCCCTGTACAACGTTTTGCAGTTTTACAAATATCTTTCTTGTTTAGTCATCGCTTCGCGATGCTATTATTATAAACAGGAGTATATTTGTATATGACTCCGCTATCGCTCCGCATACTCATGCTCCAAAGGGACTCTAAGAAAAGGGGAAAACTCAGGGAGCATGAGTATATAGGTTCAGCTAGTACTCCACATACTCAGACTCATTGGGCCTCTTAAAACTTTCAGTTCTTTGTGAATTATGAGTATAGGCCTTCCAATACCAATCTATTGTTTTTATAATTGAAGAATCAAAAGATTCTTCGGCTTGCCAGCCAAGCCCTTTGATTTTTGACACATTTAACCCATAACGAAAATCATTCAATGGACGATTAGGAATAAAATTAATTAACTCTGAATAGCTTCTATTTCCTTCGCGTGGGTACAATGAATCGCAAGCTGAGCAAATTTTTTGAGCCACTATTAAATTAGACAATTCCTCATTATTCCCTATGTTATATGTCTCGCCTTTTTTACCTTGGTGAAAAATCAAATCGACAGCTTTACAATGATCAAAAACATAAATCCAATCACGTATATTGGCTCCCTCTCCATGTATTGGGATTATATCTTCTTCTAAACATTTTGTTATCACGATAGGAATGAACTTCTCTATATGTTGCTTTGGCCCATAATTATTGCCGCAATTAGAAGTCGTAACATTTAATGAATAAGCTTTAAGAAAACTGCGCACTAAAAAATCAGCCGATGCCTTAGTCGCAGAATATGGAGAATTCGGTAACATTTTAGATTCTTCCGTCCAGCAACCTTCTCCCAACGACAGTTCCCCATACACCTCATCAGTAGAAACATTATGGAAGCGGCAATCCTCATAACCATATCGCGGAGTATTATCATCGTTTAACCACCACCATTTTGCCGTTTCCAGCAAAGTAAAAGTACCACAAATATTAGTTTCTAAAAATGTCCTAGGAGAAACTATAGAATTATCTACATGGCTTTCGGCCGCGAAGTGAATTACTCCCCGTATATCGTATTTTTCAAAAGTGTCTCTGAGTAACGTGACATCACAAATATCCCCATGAATGAAATTATAGTTATTCAAACTACAGCAATCACTTAAACTGTCCAAACTTCCCGCATAAGTAAGCTTATCTAGTACAACAACGTTATAATTGGGGTATTTGTTACAAAAATACGAAACAAAATTGGATCCGATAAAGCCCGCTCCGCCTGTAACCAAAATTGATTTATTAGATTCTAACAGCATACATAATAAGTTACGTGACTTTTAAATTAGCAACTCTAAAAGCCTCAGTCACATGAATTATCTTATTTTTTCAAGTATTTATCCTTCTTTATAATATAAAAACGAATAACTTCTAAAACGTTCTTCCAGCGTGTATCTTTTATCGGATTTGGATAATAAAGGCAACTCAGTTTTATTATATACTCCTGTTACTTGAATTTTTCTGTACAGCGTTTGCAGTTTTTCAAACAGTTTTCTTGTTCGATTATCGCTTCGCAGTGAATAAACAACACCAAATGTGCTGCTTATAAAATTTTACAGAGAAATTTGCTTTAAGAGGGAAAGGGGACATTGTAAAAATTTAACTTAAAATCACAACATCTGCCTTTGCAGAGTGTTATGATTTTAAAAAAT
>JAVBQZ010000007.1:0-7220 GCA_031548505.1 Bdellovibrionota bacterium
AGCATGAATATGCGTAGCGCTGCGGAGCCATATACAAATATACTCCTGTTTATAATAACAATAGCATCACGAAGCGATAACCAAACAAAAAAATGGTTGTAAAAACTGCAAACGCTTTATAGGAAAACTCAAGTCATAGGAGTATATTACTCTTATCAGCGTCAAATAAGTTATAATGCTTCAACCAATTCTTAATTAACTCTTTATACATTTTAGAATCCCACGGATAATCAGCCGTGATCCTAATATTATCATCTGCCCATACCGGATCTGTGATTTGAATAAATTTGCCGTCTGGTGCAATAACAAATGTTTCAGGACTTCCTTTAACTTTGTATAGTTTTGATACCCTTTGAAACTGATCTAAAAGCATTACATATCTAATTTTATGATTTCTCGTAAATTCATAAACTAATTGATAATTTGCTTCAGGATCATTATTAACGGCAACCACAACCAACCCTCTATCTTTAAATTCAGCATATAACTTATTAAGGGCATCTAAAGTTACCGAACATGTAACACAAGAATTATCCCAAAACATCAAAATAACGAGCTTCCCACGATATGAAGCTAGGGATTTATTACGCGCATTAAGTGTTGGTAAAGTAAAAAATGGTGCTAACTGACCTGCAACAAATTCTTTTGAATCGTTCTCTTCTTTTAAAATATCTTCTCTGTTTTTAGAAATAGGCTTAGTCTGTGTAGGCACTACCACGGTATCCGGTGCTCCCTTCTTAACAGCAGTCCCTCTTTTATCATCGGAAAAAAACATTGACGAGACGAGATAAAAAAACGCTGTTAGCAAAATAACTAGCAACAATAACAAAGAAAAAAATCGACTCTTAGCTTTAAACTCTTCTAAGATTTCACGCGGAGTGCGTGGTTTAGTAGCAGGTACATATTGCCCATCGGCAACACCACCAACCGTATCAATTTCTTCATCGTCGCCAATAATAAACGTATCGTCTTTAATACTCGGATCTCTAGAAATGGTAAATTTTTCATCAATAATCTTTTTCTTTTTTGGCTTAGAATCTTTATCAGTATTTGATGGTGTATTATCTTTAGACATAGGTCATTCAAGTTTACTTTGTGTACGTTGTAGTAGTCGGAGAACGTCCTCTGTCTCCCCTTTTTGTTGTTATTACTTCAGCCTCCTCTTCATACTTTAAATCAGAATCAAGTTCATCATCGTCGCTCTTCTTCTTTTTATTAGGCCCTTTAAGTGATCCCATCATACCATGATCCAAACCTTGTTCCGCATTTGCACGTTTTTTTGCCTGTTCAATTGCCTGTCTCAGCGCTTTATCTTTCCTTTTTTTCTCCCTATCCTCTTTATCCTTTTGCTCTTTCTCTTTTTTCGACTTTTCCTCCACTACACTTGGCTCATCTAATCTCAACTCCTCTTCTTTGGGTTCCTCCTTACTTGCCTCATCACTTTCAGCACCGGAAGTTTGTTTGACAGATGAATACGGAATTTTACCTGCATATTTCTTTTCCAAAGTTCGTGTAAGACCTCGAACTTTCACCCCACCCTCTAAAGTTACACTAAGCACTTCTGCCGGCTTCGCCTTCGTTTCAAATTCATCAACTGAATTTAAGCTAAACAATGATGCTATTAGCAAACAAATGTGCAGGACTATCGAAACAATAATGCCTCGCGTATAAGAATTGTCCTTTTCTGTTTGAATTAGTTCTTCTTCCACAAAAATAAACTATGGTTACTAATTATGAGTCTTTTTTACCTTCTTCGCTCAATGCATTCTCATCTGTTATTAACCCAACATTATAATTTCCTGCTCTATGAATACGCGCAATAACTGCCATCACAGTACCGTAGTCAACATCTTCATCTGCTTTCACAAATACCGATTTATTTTCTCGCATAGACAAAATTGAAGCAATACGACTCCCTACTTCTTTTATTCCTATTCTTTCACCGTCACTTAATGTTATCCGCCCATTATGATTTATTGACACAATAAGAACATCGTCTTTCTGCATTTTGACTTTTTTCTGAGGTAAATTCAGCTCAATACCCTGAGTTTGCATCGGCACACTGACCATAAAAACAATCAGCAAAACTAACATAACGTCAATTAGTGGCGTTACGTTGATATTGGATATCGCCCCTTCGTTGTCATCGGCGTCAAAACTCATAAAAAATTATAGATATGTGGTTATATAGCTTAAATAATTACATATTTTATTAAAGCCGTAAGTTCCAATGTGTTAGTCAAATCTTTTAGGCGTAGCAGATAATATCCTGTAATTAAATAGTTTTTGTTGATCTGTGGAGCATATAAATATCACATGTTTTTACTGTGGCAATTATTGACAAGAAAGAAAGACAGGAGTATAAGCACACGCACATTTTGAATATGGGTAGTAGTAGATAAGGTTTATATTAGATGCACTGTAAATAGCTTTAATTACCATTACAAAGCAATTTACAGTGCATCTAAGAACAGTTTTTAGAATCGCACTTTTTCCGAAACACCTAACCTGGCTCACCCCAGAAGGAGTTTACAATGAAGAAGTTTGCTTTGATGTTGCTTTTGGTGGTTGTGTTTGTTTTCTCGGCACAGCAAGCCAGCGCCCAGATTTCCATCGATATCGCTGGTGGATGGTATGGCGGGAGGTACAGCGAACCGTGGAGGTATACAACTCCGCGCGGCGACACTTATTACCGCCGCTATAGCGAACCGTGGCGATACACAACCCCGCGTGGCGACACTTTCAATCGTCGCTACAGCGAACCTGGCAGGTACACGACTCCGCGTGGCGATACTTTCAACCGCCGCTACAGCGAACCTGGACGGTACACGACTCCACGCGGCGACGCTTGGCGATAAACACGACAATGCAAAATTTCGTCGTAAATTGCCAAGAGTGTCTTTGCCAACAAAAAAAGCCCTAGTATAACTTCCATTATACTAGGGCTTTCACTATGGTTTTTTACTACTACTACAACTACAACCACCGCCTCATCATAAATTATTCATCAATAGAAATTGTTGCAGGAGTGCATTGACCATCAGCATCGTTCATTACGTCAGCGAAGAACAATGTCACAACAGCTCTTAAGATAAATGTTCCAACAGCAATAATTAAACATGCCATTGCTGCCTTATATGCTCCCATTGCTGCAGTTACAATTGCTAGCAATCCGGCAACAATCATAACTAATGCGCCAAAACCACCCTCTAACCATTTGAAGACACCACAAATTGCCAAGTCAAGGCGGTCATGCCAGGTAGCAGCACTCATATTTGTAATCCCGGCAGTCAAAACTATTGCACCCAAAATAAACAAACATAAATTACCATGTTTGTTCACGAAATTTTTTAAGTTAAAATTGCAATAAGCAGTAATACACCACTCATTACATTTTTGAATTAAGTTAGTCATAATGAACCTCATTTAAAATAAAACGCCAATTGCGTTTTCTGTTAATAAAAGGACAAAATCCGCTAATCGAAAATCGTCCTAAATCTGTTATGTTACAACATCTTTAAAGTGTGCCGTTTATATAAACGGTTTATACCATATACTCTCTCCCCTACGGCAACACTAGATTTCCAAGCCCACCACCCCTATTTTGCTTATTATTATGCTCTGAAACTTTCGCATCTAATAATCCCTCAAAGCTGTTTAGGAATCTATCTTTTCCTGGCAATGCTTTTTTGATCTCATTAACCGCTTGCTGATTAACAAATTTTGTACCATCTTTGTTCGTACCTATCAAATTAAGCGGAACTACCTCGCCTTTTTCATTCTTAACTCTCATCTCACGTATTGACATCAAAGCGTCAACATTATCCTTAGGAGCCTTCCATTTCCCAGCGTTTACTGCCTTTACAATACCTACAGTATAAATTGCTTCAAATGCGCTTTTGTTTTCATTCGAAGTAATAGCTTCATCGTTTCTTATTCTCTCTACAATTTTTATAATTTGGCTTGCAGGCAAAGCAAAACGTTGCCCTTGAAACAATTTATCTACAGACTCGCCTAGTGCTTTCACATCGAGGGGGTTTGCGTTAAGCAGTTTCTTCAAATCTGCCTGAATTGAATTTGGGGAATGATTAACATCTGGCGCCATAGTGTAAAACTCCTTTCAAAAATATTTATATTACTACATATTACTAACATTTTTTTAATATACACTTCTACAGCATATATTAAGATTGTTATGAATTATCAGTCTCAAAATGTGATTTTTTAAAAAATTAACTTAGCACTCCATAACCTAGTAAAAGCATTATTTATAATCTCATAAATGGCTGAAATTATATATAAATGGTGAAAATTCAACGCAAAACGCAGATTCAATCATAAAAAAAATAAACTTTACCATCTACACAGCAATTTCATTTCTCACCATCGTCACCACTTTTTAGGTTATCTTCGCCAGCTTTTGCCACATAAACTTTATAAACGAACCCCTTCATACCACCGAGAGTAAAAACTTTAAACCAATCATCTTGGCGCGCTTCAACATTAAGCATGGTACCTTTTTTTAGTTTCATTAACATTGGATAATTTGCACCAGGGCCCGCATATAAACCTGTACCGTCTTGTGCAACATATAATACAACAGTTTGTTGCGTACTTGGTGGTGGCGGAACAGAGCCTGTCGGTTGTGTCTGAGGCTGTATTTGCGGTCGTGAAGCGGCGCTTTGTGTTTGTGCTAATTTTTGTGCTTGTTCACGTTGTTGCTGAAGTTGTGCATTTTTTAGGGCTTGTAACTGCTGTAATTGCTGTTGCGTTAATTGCGTTTGGATTTGTTGCTGTTGTACAGTAATATTCTGTTGACTATTTAAAGCATTAGCATTCTGCGCCTGACTATTCACACTTTGATTAGCCATTACTGCTACCGGTTGTGCACGTACTCTTTTAACGTTCTCAACATAAGATTTAAACTCTGCTTCTTTTAGAATTAATTGATTACTCAAATCTGCAATTTTCTTTTCAAGTTCTTTATTCTTTTTATGCATTTGCTCATACTGCTTCTGCATAAAATTTATCGTTTCATTGGCCTGCTCTAGTTCTTTTTTATAAGATTCATGGGTATCAACATCTGTTTTTTTAGCTTTAATTTCAGCAGTTTTTTCTACGACCACGCCTGTATTTTTATTCGTATTATCGGCATCCGCAATATCCACAAAATAAAATGCGCCACAAAGTACAATCGCAAAAATAGCAATCTTAGCCTGAAATAGATATTTTGAATTTAAAAAAAATAACATTATAGTCTTAAAAATTTACTTAACTCATGTTCAGTCCGAAAAAATCCTGCCAACAAACCTTAATCTCTAGTCAAAATCTTCACAATCGGCGACCGTACATTATGACCATCTCCCATGAGTTGACGAATTTTTTTATCACGCTCATTTTCAATAAAAACTTGCACTGCACGCGGATCTGAAACTCCAACCATCGTAATTTCAACCCCCTCTGTCATTGCAGAACCAATTTCTACATTTCCGATTACCAGTAATCGCTCCCACAGTGATTGAACTGCTTTCACGCCACGAATATCTTCATATTTCAAACGTGTTTGATGTAAATGCATCGCAACTAAACCAACTTGTGCTTCGACACCATTCTCGTCAATAACATAACGACAATTATATATATATAAAATTATGTTAGCTAATATCACGCCAGGCAACAACATCAGCCAGGGTAAATTTAACATAAATTCTGTTTTGCCTATAACAAACAGCTGCCCACGAATAATCGTATATTGTGGGAATTCATTACTAAGCGTAATTGCAAGCCAAGATAGTAAAAAGAAGAAAGCAATCTGAAGTAAACGAGAACGCCAAGTTGGAAAAAGATAGTAGCGAACCAAACGCTGATTATTCCCGAAAACATTATCTTCACTTGAAGCGCCTGCAATGCCAAGTGCATTTGCAATATCTTTTTCAACCACTCTTGGATTTTGTGCGTCGTCAGTCATAATTTATGATTTAAAATTCAAGATTTAAAATTCTGCTTGCGCAGTAATAATACATAAACTATTCCTTTCCACGTAAACGTGCGTTTAAGCGATTTAAATCGTTAGCATCGTTATCGTTTCTAGTATTGCTATCAATATCAGTGTTATTTACAATTTGCTGCTTTGTAGGTGGGACATACTTACCTTCAGGAATCTTTTCAGTTTGCTTAATCTCGTCCTTTACAACTCTTTCGACCGGAGCCATAACAACAGCATTAAATTCTGAACCATGCACATTCCGCAATGCTTCTTGTAGCGGCTGTGTTTCTATTTTCCCACCGCAAAGCAAATAAAAAATAAATAACAAAAATACTAAACCCAGCGAAGTCAAATTACGTTTAGAAAAAATACGTAACGGAATAATAAAGTTTGCAAGTTTTTTAATATTCATAATTATATGATAGAAACTTAAGATTATAAATCGAAATAGCTACGAAGCCGGAAACTGATCTTAAACTGTGAATTAATCCAATGGTATTAATTCATTTTCTCCATATCCTTTACTCCTTGCTTCACGGCAAGGCCTCCAACGACCCATTCTAACTTCTTTAACTTCATGCATTGCTGGACGGTACCAAGTCCCATCCGAATCAATACCTGCGTTAACCTTCTCTACTTCTACAAGGGGCTCTTCCCAACAATATTGTACAACACCTTCCGGCGCATTTGGTTCGATATTATCAATCCCTTTATACATTGATTCCGCAGTGTATTCTACAGATGCAGATGGGGAACAGCTAGCTGTTATAAATAATAGAGTTGTAACGAATAAAGATTTTATTTCCATAAAAAAAATACAAGCATTAGTTTTCAGGGAATTGCACACGTTGTACACGACCTGGAATTATTTCTACAATCGTCTGATGTTGCGGACGATAATAAACATTCATTGGATCGACTTGCGCCGGTACATTAACAACATCACGCATCTCACGATTATATGGCTCAGCTACCGTTCCACGAACCCTACTAACTGAAACGCCTTGCCTCTCTTCAGCTTCTACAAGTGCTCCAGCCCCAACCGTCGCTCCACAAGGAGTACTACCATCACAATTGCTTTCTATATGAGTACCAACGCAGGAAGAGCAAACTATTAACATTAACAACAATTTAAAATATCTCATAATAAAAATTACATTATGTATTAGATAAAAACCTCAAAAGACAACCACGCCTCCTAGCAATTTTACTATAATGATTGCAAATCATTATT
>JAVBQZ010000052.1:0-8869 GCA_031548505.1 Bdellovibrionota bacterium
TTCTAGGATACCTATTATACACTCCTGCTACTTGAATTTTTCTGTAAAGCGATTTTAATTTTTACAAACATTTTTTGTTATAAATAAATAACCGCAAAAGTAACATTTTTAGAAAAACTTGCATAACCAATCATGTCTATATAAAGACAATAAAATGAGTAGAAGAGAAGGTTACCTTTCAATTAAAAATACTTTTAAAATACATTTATATTTTTAATTGAGAGGTAAATCTTATAGCAAAGGTTTTAAAGTCGTTTGAGTAATGAGACAACATTTAATTAAATTCAGAGTTATTAAGTTGATACTTAAGAATACATTCCTATCTCAAAGATTTAATTAAATGTTGTTTCTTACCTGAAAACTTAGAAAAAGGAGATTCAAAATGGAATCCGTTTCAACGATCTGTGCAATTGTTTTTATGTTTGTGTTCTCCGCCTTTTACGCTTTTTGGACTTTTGCAATCATCTCCAGATGGAGCGGCGAACAACTCAGCCGCATGAGCTACGATGAAAGCTCTGCCCATGCGTTCTTCGTGAACATTGGATCGTTGCTATTATCATTGCTATGTACGCTTATTGTAGCATGGGGATTTGGACAAGGAGCCATTTGCATGATCTGCGGATTTGTATTGGCTTTGCTCCTATCACTCATTGCGTCAGGCCTTTTACTGATTGCAGGGATTTTTCTGATCTCACTGGTCTTCAAAGGGATTTCTTTTTGCATCAGCAAAATCTGCTCTACGTAAACATAACACGGGGAGGCAGAAACAAAAAAAAGAGGTAGCAAGGTGAAAATCTCTGCTGCCTCTTTCTCCACAAAGTTTTTACTAATGGTTTTTATCTATAAGATTTACTCTCATACCTTTTATTTAGGCATATAATTCCTGATTGAGCACTTAAACTTCTGGCATAGTTTTAACAAGCCTGACTTAGAACTACGATGATTAATTACTCCAATCAGACTTAATTTGTTTAATAGTGGATTTTGTATTTTCTTTAGTCTGTTTGGCGTCAGCCTTTACTTTTTCCCAACCTTCCTGAGAACTAGCGCTGTTCCCCTCTAACTTGGCCTTATTTTCGGCACTTTTATTCTTAAGTTCCTGAGACTTTTGAGCTGCCTGACTATTAAAAGAATCTATACTCTCAAAAATATTAGTTTGGGTTTGAGCTATGACCGGAACAGCAAATAGCAAAACTACTGCAAGGGTGAAAATAATGTTTTTCATAATATATCTCCTATTTGATATTTAGTTTTACGGCATGCGCTATAGGAGCTGCTACTTTCAACGTCAAGGCTTTTGTTGCTTCTGTAAAACTGGTTAAAAATTTATCCGTTGTCGTAAGTTATTACTTCAAATCCTTCATCATCTAACATAGGTTCAAATTTTGAAAGTAGAACATCAAACATATTTGAACATACAAGCAATTCATTAGCACTGGATTCGGTTCTTGCAATACAACGCATTCGCGCGATATCCAAATCACATCTGACATTATGAATTATGACTCTATCTGCAAATTCCAACGCCCGCTCTACCCATTCCTTACGCCCTGATTTTGACCAGCATCCATAATCCATGATAACATCAGTACCTGCACGAATAATATCACGTGCTAACTTCCAATGAATTAAATGTATGCGAAGCCAATAATCGTTATGCTTGTCTTTATGTGGTCCACGACCAAAAAGAGGAACCATCCAATCATCGTTATTTAGGCGCACGGCCGGCAATTCAAGTTCTAAGCGTTTTGCGATTGTCGTTTTCCCGCTTCCAATGAAACCATGCATAAAATGAACTGTCGCCATACTTTATTTTTCCTTTGATTTTAAGGTGCAAAACTTTAATTAGTTTAAGTTTATAAACCTTTTAATAATAAATATCATCTAAGGTACATAGATTTAGTTCTATGTATATGCTCATGCTCCTTGAGAGTTTCAGTATTTTAAATTCTTTTTAGGAGCATGAGTATGCGGAGCGTTAGCGGAGCCATATACAAATATACTCCTGTTTATAATATAAATAGCATCGCGAAGCGATAACCAAGCAAGAAAAATGTTTGTAAAAACTGTAAAGCTTTTTAGGAAAACTCAAGTAACAGGAGTATATACTAGGTTAATTTCTCCACCCAAATATTGTACTTTAATCTATAAAAACAACGCTAAACTAACCATTAAGAAAATCAGAGGGATTTGTATTAAAGTATTGCTCTCTAAAAAATGATAAAGTACGGGCGCGAAAAATTTACAAGTGCGAAAGTAGTATATATTATCAAATTAAAAAAAAAAAATAATTCTATTATTTAGGATCATTCAACCATGAAAAAAATAAATTTCAACTTATTGTTATCTTCATTGTTACTAGTAATAACTGCCAGCTTTTTCTTTAGTAATAGCTCAGTAAATAAAGTTGATGCACAAATTTATCCTAGTGAAGTTTCGCCCAATAGATTTTACCAAATGGAGCTCCAACTGCACTCAGTGCAGCCTCATCTGCCTGTATGGGTAGCACAGCTAATTGTGTAGCAGACCCAAGAATCCCACCTATGTCTCAATGTTGTTGCTCTACAATCGTAGAATGTGAAAGATGTGTAAAGAAGATGAAAGAGGGCTACGGTAAAACCTGTGGTAGTCCATGTGATGATACAGTTGCTAATTGTTTAGATTTAGGAGGAACATACGCAAATTGTATCGGGTATAATTCTTGTGCTAATGCAAAAGACGGATGCACAACATGTGATAAAATAACTAAGCGATGTGTAAACCAAGTCTGTCCTGTTGGGCAATGTTGGACAGCTAAATATCCTGATGGTTCAGGAAAAAAACAATGTTATTCAGGAGACATTGTATATACAACAGCAGATAATTTGCCTGAAGGTATGTCTAATGTAGGAGCAACATGTATTAATGGAAAAGAGGAGTGGAAGTATACATATTGTTTTGTTGGATATACATTACAAGGGACTGGTTTTGATGCAAGATGTGTGAAAAATAATAAAAAATATTGTGGCAGTCCGTGTGATGATACAGTCGCTAACTGTTTAGCATCAGGCGGAATGCAGGCAAATTGTATTGGATATAATTCTTGCGCTAGTGCAACAGATGGATGCACAATATGTGATAAAGTAACAAAACAATGTAAGCCTGAGCCTAAACAATGTGGCATATATTGTATTACGGACGCAGACTGTGCAGGACTTAAAGGTTGTGACAAATGTGATAAAGATACAAAACTATGTACGCCTGAGCTTAAACAATGTCCCACACATTGTATTAAGGATGCAGACTGTGCAGGACCTGAAGGTTTGTGTAATTCTGTATGTAATACGAATACTAAATCATGTATGTCTAAACCTAAACAATGTGCCTCATATTGTATTACGGATGCAGATTGTGCAGGATTTGAAGGCTGTAATAAATGTGATAAAAACACAAAACAATGTAAGCCTGAGCCTACGGTGGCGTGTCTGACTAATACCGATTGTACATTAGACGCATACTGCAAAAAGAATTCTTGTACTGCTACTACAGGAATATGCACTACTAAACCGGCGCAAACTTCATACACCAATGTGAATTACTGCGGTTGTAAAGCTGACGGGAAAGAATTTGAGGTCGGTAACGCTACCGAGCGTTCCATGGTGGACCTTGGTGCACTTTGGTACGAGCTAAAAAAAGGCGCATCGTGTTATTCCTGTAAAACCGATGCCGACTGTGCATCAAATGCATACTGTATGGAAGATGGAAAATGTGGCGCCAAGAAATGTCCAGTAGGTTCAAGCCCAACAGGAACTGGTGGTACAACAGATGTTACCGGTTGTAAGTGTCCTAAAGGCACAGGTTGGTTCGGCAATAATTGTGTTGATAAAATTAAGTTTTCAGGCGGCTTAGGATACCATGCCGATGCTAGTACTGCTTATATGGTATGGAATGGTTCTGAATTTGAATTAAGAATTTATTCTTGTACTGGCGACTATGTTTTAAATGGTGATCCGAAGAAAGGAGTTGTTTGGACCAATACGGACAATGTATGTATACCACCATCATTATGCCCTGAAGGGCAAATCGCCAATATTGACAAAAAGTGCGTTCCTAATACTCCATGTAAAGTTGGATATGTTCGTAATGACTATACCGGTCAGTGTCTTAAAAACCCGGGTAGTAATTGTGCAGAGGCAAAAGTCACTAATGCTAGTGCTAATGGTTACTCATTAACTTGTGTTGAATGTGAACCAGGATATGCTCAATCTACGAGTTATGGACAAAAGTTATGTTATAAGAATCCTGATAATTGTACAAAAGCAATTGTTACTAATGAGAACGGAAAAACTCGTACGATTCTTTGTGGTACATGTGCGTCAGGATATGCTCTTAACGGCTATACTGGCCAATGTCTTAAAAACCCAGGTAGTAATTGTGCAGAGGCAAAAGTTACTAATGCTGGCGCTAATGGCTACTCACTAAGTTGTGTCAAATGTGAACCAGGATATGCTCAGTCTACTAATTATGGCCAGAAATTATGTTATAAGAATCCTGATAACTGTACAACTGCAACTGTCATAAATGATAATGGTAAAACTCGCACTATTCGTTGCAATGTATGCGCACCGGGATATTATCAAGACTCGGCCGGCCAATGTCTCAGAAAAAGGATGTAAAACTTCTCTCGGTATGTTTTTTTGCAATTTTTATTAAAGCAATGAAGAGTCAGTTAGTTTTAAAATTAACTGACTCTTCATTATTTTATCCAACGAACGAAAAAGATAGTCAGTCTTCGAACCAATCATTCTCAATGATTTCATCAATTAGTATAAGTTCAAACTATTGTTTATTAGCTTTTAATCGCCATTATCCATTTTTATTCGGTCAAAATATAAATCAAATGGAATTTTTGGCAAATTAATATTGTTACCTATCATATTCTTTTTAATTGTAATATGAGGCATGTAATTATCAAATAATGTATGCAAATTATGTTTTTGTTTTATCTCTAAAAATAACTTCTCTGCCACTTTACAATCAAAAATAGCAACCATACATAAGCCATTATCTTTTGTATCAAGCACCTTAAGTTTCGGATACAAACCGATCACAGGATATTTTATTTCTGGCAAAACAATTTTATTTATATCAACAATATCTCTACTGTAAATTATCGTGCAATGTGGGTCGTTGATAAGGTCATTATGAGGGATGTTATTTGCTTCTAGTAATTTGACAAGAGCTGTAATAGTCTTTGCATCAGGAATAAACTTAATATTTGTTCGCATTTTTATCACTTAAAACTCTTTTTTATAACAATAGTTCAAACTCACTCGAAAACATAACGTCACCGACATCCCTATAAATCATGCAGGGATCGACAATCTCCTAACTAATTTTCCATGCGATTTTATTAGTCTAGTGATAAAGTCGATTGATTTCAACACTAGTTTTATATAACATAATCAATAATAAATAATAAATAAAGGTAGGAAAAGATATGAATAACCTAAAAGAATTCTATGAATTAGTTAAAACTCAAAGCAAAGTTTTTGATAAACAAGAAAATGTTGCTGAAGGAGTTACTTGGAAATATCACCTTGAGCCAGTTATTAAAAATTCTATTATGCTTGCGAGAAAATATGGTGGGAATACTGAGCTGGTTGAAATTGCAGCACTATTTCATGATTATGCCAATTTGGTAGATTTTGGCAAATACAGCGAAATACATCATATTGCTTCAGGCGACCTTGCAGAACCAATTTTAATTAAGTATGGTTACGAGCAAAATCTCATAGATAACATAAAAAGATGTATATTCAGCCATCGCGCGAGCGTGTTAGAACCCAAAACTACAATTGAAGAGGTTTGCTTAGCAGATGCTGATGCCATAACACATATAGAAAATACATTTGAACTTATTGTTTGGCGAGGGAACAGGGGTGATACTGTCGAACAGGCGAATGCCTTTGTAAAAAGAAAAGTTCAAAAAAGCTATGCAAAGCTAAGTGACAAATCAAAAGAATATATCAAAGATAGATATGAAGCTGTATTGAAAATCTTCTATTAGTTCAAGAATAGCTTAAAAACTATATTTTCCAAAAAAACTTAGTTCGAACTCACCCAAACCTAACGCCACCAACATCACTAAGTTAAAAAAACGGCGCCCGCCTTCTGTGGCGGAGAGAGGGGGATTCGAACCCCCGGTGGATTGCTCCACACATGATTTCGAGTCATGCACCTTAAACCACTCGGACATCTCTCCATAAAACATACGAAATTTTGTAGATTACAAAAACTTTTTCACTTCGTTCATTATTTCCTCTGTTGCACCTTGATATTTTTGCCAAACAGAAAAAGCAGATCCTGCACTTGAACTATATAATTGACTATTGCTTAGCAATTTTAAAATTGCATCACTCAAGTCAGCGCTATTTTCTACCTCAAACAACCCGCCTACGCTTTTTAAATCTTGAATAACCTCACGAAAATTATTTGTATTCTCACCCATAATAACCGGTAATTTACACATCGCCGGTTCAAGCGGATTATGACCACCCACATTTTTCACAATACTACCACCTACAAAAACAATTCTTGCAACACTATATAATCTAGCTAATTCTCCCATTGTGTCAACTAACAATACATCTTTTTTACTAGTTAGTCGTTCACTCCACAAAACAAACTCTAAACCGGCGTTTCTCAACTTTTCACTCACTGCCGGAACATTTTCAAGATGGCGTGGCACAATTACAAGTTGAAGTTTATTTTTAACTTCCTGCGTTTCTTCTAATTGTTCAAGCACTTTCTTATATGCATCAATCACAATTTGATCCTCATCAGGCCACACGCTACCTGCAACAAAAATATTTTCAAAATTGTTCAATCCAAGTGAATTTCTATAACCATTAACCTCTTGCACAGGTGATACATCATATTTTGTTGAGCCAGCAACCTTTATTTTAGCGGCATCCATTCCTAGCGCGACTAATCGTTCGGAATTTAATTCGCTTTGTGTAAGTGCTAAATCAACACAATCAAGTACTGGTGTTAAAAATTTTCGAAAAGCAAAATAATGTGGAAATGAATAATCTGAAATACGAACATTAATTAAAATAATCGGAATATTCTTTGCTTTTAAAGCGAAAAATAAATTCGGCCAAATTTCTGTTTCCGTGCAGATAAATAATTTTGGTTTGATTTTATTGACTATACGCTGAACAATAATTGGAACATCTAATGGTAGTAGGGAATTAAAAAATGCAAATTTTCGATTTTTTACCAAATCATAACCAGTCAAGCTCGTTGTAGTAATTATGCGTTTGTAATCAGGATATTCAAGGTCAAATTTTTTAAATATACTTGTAAGTGCATTGATTTCCCCATTTGACGCGCCATGAAACCAGATAAAATTATCATTTTGTGTAGAAATATTTCGTAATAAATCATTCCACTCACCTAGTCCAAGACGCTTAGAAAATGAAGTCCGTAACTTTTTTTTAGCTAGTGCGTAAAGACAAAAAAAAGGGAAAGCAAGATATGCAAATGTCGCAAAAAATAATCTCATACAAATTATTAAAGTTGTTTAACATAACGAACTTCCCAATCATCTTTTGGATTTCTATGTCCATCCGCTTTAAAACCCATTTTCTCGTAGAAGTTTCTTCCAACTAAGTTCTTTTCAAGAACATAAAGGCAGATTTCTTTGTATCCGCGTTCTTTAGCTTGACTCTCACAAAATTGCACTAATTGCGTGCCGATACCTTGCCGTTTCATTAATGGTTCAACATAAATTCCCCAAAGCTCAAACGCGTTTGGTTTATCTTCATCTCGGCATGCACCAATTGTTAACATTGCCTTTATAATGCCATCGTCAAACACGTAATTTTCTCCACCATTCTCAATATATCTTTTCTGTGCACCTTCAAGATGGTTAGCTACAGTCATCTTGTTGAATAATTTGTCATCCGGCACAATCCCTCTATATGCGGATCGCCAGCCAAACACATGTATTTCAGCAATACGCTGAAGGTCGGCTTTTTCAACTTTCCTTATCATGGGTATCTCCTGTTACTTAGAATTTCTGTAAATGCATCAAAAATGTAGGAGGCCCCATTATCCCCCTTTCTACCAAATGCACAATTCACAATGTACAGTTCACAATTGCCTCCCCACACCATTAATTCACAATTTATATATAACCGTTGCCTCAACCTACCGCATTAATGAAAAGAAAGGCTAAAAATTGTGCATTGTGAATTGTAAATTGTGCATTACGTATAGTTTGCACGGCGTTATTAAAAAATAAAACCAAGATATAGGAAAAATCAAGAAAACTAGCTATATATCATTGCGTTATCAACTCCTCAACCATCTCTACAACATTACTTGCCACCGTCTTTGGCTGTTCACCTTTCCACGCCGCCAATTCATCAACAGACGAGCTACTTAGTTGTCCACGAATAATTTTCAAATCATTTACTAATTTCTCACGCTGCATTCTGTTATCAAGCAAATTTTTAATTTCTTTCGCCATCCTTTCCGAAGTTACCTGCTTTTGCAATAATTCCAGCACTACCTCACGCCCTGCAATAATATTCGGCATTGCAAAATTCTTGACACCGGTTACAACTTTTCGTCCGATATAATAAGTTAGCGGACTAACTTTATAAACTACAATAAAAGGCAAAAGCGAAAATAGAGCTTTCATTGTAATCGTACCTGATTTTATTAATCCAACGTCTGCTACATGTAATGCAATATCGACTTGCTCGGATGGCACAAATGCCACTTCCGCATCCCGTACAAAATCAACTGATTTGTGCTTACTTAACTTTTTACTAATTGCCTTCCAAATTTCTTCATCTGCAACTAATTGCCCATAAAC